>CAZVAV010000008.1:0-14511 GCA_964625135.1 uncultured Oscillospiraceae bacterium
GTCTTGTTTTTGTCAATGTTGTTTAATTTTCAAGGTCCGTGCCACTCTTGCGAGCTTTGCTATCTTATCACATCTTCGAGCGTTTGTCAACAACAAATTTTCTTGGATGTCGCTGTTTTTTTGGCTCACTTTCGTGCCCCGCGAAACAGCTTACTTAGAATATCATGTTATGATCGATCTGTCAACAGGTTTTTTCAAAAAAGTGCGAAAAGTTTTACACCCCGACTTCATTCCCTTTTCCTCCCCCTTCTTCCTACATTATAATTGACGCGTTCTTTGCATTGTGTCATAATAATGTGCATGTCATCAAATTAAGACGGGAGGAGCATTCCCATGCCAATTAACATCCCCACTACACTGCCCGCCGCCCGGGTGCTGGAGGACGAGAACATCTTCATTATGAGTGAGGAACGCGCTCATATGCAGGATATCCGTCCGCTGCGGCTTGCGATCCTAAACCTGATGCCCAAGAAGATTGAAACCGAGACCCAGCTGCTTCGTCTGCTGGGCAATTCCCCGATTCAGACCGACGTGGAGCTTTTGCAGGTGGGCGGGCATATTTCAAAGAATACTCCGAGCGAGCATCTGTTTAAGTTTTACAAGGACTTTGACGAGGTGCGCAATCAGCGCTTCGACGGATTGATCATCACCGGAGCTCCGGTGGAGCAGATACCGTTTGAAGAGGTGGACTACTGGGAGGAGCTCTGTGAGATCATGCAGTGGTCACTGACGAATGTCTTTTCCACCCTGCATATCTGTTGGGGCGCTCAGGCGGGTCTGAACTTTCATTACGGCATTGAAAAAATTGCGCTGCCCCAAAAGATGTTCGGTGTCTTTGCGCATACCGTGCAAAACCGTACCCACCGCCTGATGCGCGGATTTGACGAGCGCTTTTTTGTTCCCCATTCCCGCCACACCACCGTCCGCGAGGAGGATGTCGCCGCTGTATCCGAGCTTGAGATTCTCGCCCGCAGCGATGAGGCCGGGGTCTACTGTGTTGCCGGCAAGGCCGGCCGCCAGTTCTTTGTGATGGGACACAGTGAATACGACCGCGACACGCTGGCCGGGGAATACTTCCGAGACATAAACAAAGGGATGGACATCCGGGTGCCGGAGCACTATTTCCCGAATGACGACCCGACCCAAACGCCGCTGATGACCTGGCGGGCGCATTCAAGCCTGCTCTTCTCCAACTGGCTCAACTATTTCGTCTATCAGGAAACCCCGTTCGATCTCTCTCAGCTGGCGCCGCATCAAAGGGCGCGGAAAAACAACCCCTCGCTTACCTTATAATATTTGACAATTCAAGCAGAGGACAAACAACGCCAATGAAAAAATCTTCTCTTCCCGCGCTGCACGCGGCGTTTCCCCACACCGTCCCGGTTCTGACCGGATATGCCTTTCTCGGGATGACCTACGGCATTCTTCTCGCATCAAGGGGATATGGACCGCTCTGGGCCTTTTTAATGAGCCTCTTTGTCTATGCGGGCTCGATGCAATACCTTTCGCTGACCCTTTTGACCGCCGTCTTCGACCCGGTCGCCGTCTTTTTTCTAACCCTGACCGTCAACGCGCGGCATCTGTTTTACGGCGTATCGATGCTCGAGCCGTTTCGCAGCCTCGGCCGTGCCCGCCCCTATCTGATTTTTGCTCTGACCGACGAGACCTTTTCGCTTTTTTGCAGCGCGAAGGAGCCGGAAGGAATTGACCGAGAGCAATTTCTTGTCTGGATCGCACTGCTCGACCAATTTTACTGGGTATCCGCGTCGGTCATCGGCGCTCTGATCGGCTCGGTGTTGACCCTTGATACCACCGGCTTCGACTTTGTGCTCACCGCGCTCTTCGCCGTAATTTTTCTGGGTCAGTGGCAGGAGCGCTCCCACCGCATCCCCGCGCTGGTCGGACTGGGATGCTCGGTCGCCTGTCTGCTGCTGTTTGGCGCTGGGGGCTTTCTCATCCCGGCGATGGGAACCATCCTCGTGCTGCTGCTGTTAATCCGACGCCCGCTCGAGACTTGGCTGAAAGGGGAGGGAATGTTATGACTCATGCAAATTCCCAAGCCCTGCTGCTCCTTGTGGTGATGACGGCAGCAACGGCGATCACCCGCTTTTTACCCTTCTGGCTCTTTCCGGCCAGCCGTAAAACACCGGACACCATCCTCTATCTCGGTCGTATGCTCCCCTATGCGGTCAGCGCCCTGCTGATCGTTTATTGTTTGAAGGGCGTTTCGCCGACCGTCTGGCCTCACGGCATCCCCGAGGCGGTCTCGCTGCTGCTCATTGCGGCACTGCACTTCTGGAAGCACAACGTGCTGTTGAGCATCTCGGGCGGGAGCCTCTGCTATGTTCTGCTGGTACAAACCGTCTTCGCATAGCATTCTCGAGCAATCGAGCAGAAGGCCGCCCATCACTTAAGTGGACATCAATCATTTCTCTTTTCTTGCGGAGAAATTTTGTGTACAATAGAGACATACTAACAATACGGTGGAGGAAAGCGATTATGACAATCCGCGATAACCGCGATCGCCTGGTGACCATTTCGGTCATGGGCCAGATTCATCACCCGACCATCGGGCACAGCGGTACCTTTAAGCTCTATCACGATGGAACCAGTGGTGTTCTGCCGAGCGTCGGCGGCATTACCTATAATGTAAAGCTGGGCGATTGCGTCTACGACAAGGTCTGCGACCATGTCGAGCCGGGGGTGAGCATGAAAAACCCCGATTCCAAGGAAAACGACGCGCTGGTCATGCTGGCCTGCATCGGCAACGAGGCAAGGGTTGTCTCGGGTGACGCGAGAGGGGCAAAGGGATTTGTCACCGGCTTTCACGGCGGAATCGAGCACACGCTGCTCTGGTTTTCGCCCGACGATATGGAAAACATGCTGCCGGGTGACCGCATCCTGATCAAGTCGCACGGGCAGGGTCTTTCGCTGACCGACTTCCCCGAAATCATGCTGACCGGCGTCGACCCCGCCCTGCTCGACCGGATGAACCTCTCGGTGCAGAGCGAAAAGCTGATTGTCCCGGTGGCCGCCCGGATTCCCGCCCATCTGATGGGAGCCGGTCAGGGAATGGGCTCGGGGCATACCGGCGATTACGATCTGATGACCGCCGACCGGGAAGAGCTGGCTCGTCATCATCTCGACCGTCTGCGCTACGGCGACATCGTGCTGCTAGAGAACTGTGACAACACCTACGGGCGCGGCTACCTGACCGGCGCAGTTTCAATCGGGGTGGTGGTGCATTCCGACTGCACCATTATGGGGCACGGCCCCGGCATCTCGACGCTGATGACCACCAAGCGACCGCTGATCGAGGGTGTGCCGGACGAGCACGCCAATCTCGCCGATTACATGGGCGTTTAGAAACAAAAAGGAGCGATGGATGGAACGAACCGGACTGGTGCTCGGCGGAGGCGGAGCAAAGGGCAGCTATCAAATGGGGGCATGGAAGGCGTTTCGGGAGCTTGGGCTTTGCTTTGACCTGATCGTTGGAACCTCGATCGGCGCGCTCAACGGTGCGCTGATGACCGCCGATGATTTTGACATGGCGGACAACCTCTGGAACACCATCGAATGCCGCCAGGTGTTCTCGGAGCAGGACGGCGGCCGGATCGAGTCGGTGCGCCACCTGCAAAACGCCCTCGACCTGCTGCGGTTTGCGGTCGGGGATGCGCTGCCGCAGGGCAGCCTTGACGCAAGTCTGCTTGAGGCGCTGATCCGCGAGCGAATCAGCGAGCAGAAGGTACGCTCCTCTCCCATCGATTTCGGACTGGTAACGGTCGAGTTCCCGTCGCTGCGCCCCTATATGCCGATGAAGAACGAGATTCCCGAGGGGGAGCTCTACCGCTGGCTGATGGCTTCCGCCGCCTGCTTTCCGGTTTTTTCCCCCTACGAGATCGGCGGCGCACGTTTTCTCGACGGCGCTTATTACGATAATCTTCCGGTGGGGCTGGCCGCCGATCAGGGGGCAACCGCCATCGTCTCGGTTGATCTTGACGGGGTGGGGCTGGAGCGCCGGGGACGCCGCGGAGAGGCTCCCGCGCTGACTCGGATCGAGCCCCGGTGGGATCTTGGTGCAATTTTTGACTTCGACAAAAACGCTTTTGCCCGCAACCGGATGCTCGGCTATTTCGATACCCTAAAGGCGTTTGGACGGCTGGAGGGCTTCGCCTACTCCTTTGAGCCGGGAGAGCTGCAACAAAACGCCGAGCGTCACGCCTTCGGTCTGCAAAAATTGGCGCTGCAAATTGAGCAGGTGGCGACCAAGCCGATCGCACGGGCGCTGGCAACCCTCGCACAGGATGACGCCATCGCATCGCTGGTGTCGGGCGACTGGGAGGTGGATGCTCCGGCCATGCTCTGCCGCGCCGCCGAGCTTGCCGGGGCGGTGTTTTCAATCGCGCCCCACCGCTGCTATCGCTTCGAGGAGTTTAACCGGCGGCTGCTGCATGAATTTGAAAAGCGTCCGCGTTTTTTCACCCTGTCGACCGATCCAAGGTCGCTGCTCGCGGCTCTTGCCGATTCGGTTGAACCGCGCTCGATCGCCTCGCTGATTACCCAATATCTCGTCCGCCCCGGCGAGGAGGAGCGGCTCCCCGTCGCCCTGCTGCCCCCGCGCGAATATGTGGCGGCCTGCTACCTCAAGCTGCTGCTCGACGCGCGCCGCCACCCCGGCTGCTCATAAATTTCAATGGCCGTAGCAACAATGCCGGGCAGGAGATCGCTCTCCTACCCGGCATTGTTCATTCCTCCGGCTTAAACTGATCCTTGCCGACGCCGCAAAGCGGGCACTCAAAATCGTCGGGGAGAGCCTCCCACTTGGTTCCCGGCGCAATGCCGTGATCGGGATCGCCGGCGGCCTCGTCATAGATGTAGCCGCAGATTTCACAGACATACTTTTTCATGGTGAAAACTCCTTTCAATCGGGCGGCGATTTTCGCCGCCCTCTTTATTCTATCCCAAAAACAACCCAATTTGGCCGAACCGTCAAAAAAGTTGTGCTTCAGGGCTTGGCAGGCAGCGAAAGCGCATCCACCTCCGCGAGCCACAGCGCGGCTGAGGCATCGCTCGGCATCCGCCAGTCGCCGCGCGGCGAGAGAGTGACCGAGCCGACCTTCGGGCCGTCCGGCAAACAGGAGCGCTTAAACTGCTGCGAGAAGAAGCGCCGATAGAAGGTGCGCATCCAGTGCAGAATGGTCGCGCGATCGAATCTGCCGTCAAACGCTCGCTCGGCCAGCCGCAGAATCTTTGCGGGTGCAAAGCCCCAGCGCACCGCATAGTAGAGAAAGAAATCGTGCAGATCATAGGGGCCGACCAGTCCCTCGGTCTTTTGCGCGATCTCGCCGTCCTTTGGCGGAAGCAGCTCGGGAGAAACCGGCGTGTCGAGCACATCGCGCAGCACCTCGGCCAATGCGAGGTCGGCGGTACGATCGGCCTCGTAGGCGACGAGGTGCCGGATTAGCGTCTTGGGGATGGAGGCGTTGACCCCGTACATCGACATGTGATCCCCGTTGTAGGTCGCCCAGCCGAGCGCCAGCTCGGAAAGATCCCCGGTACCGATGACAAGACCGCCGGTTTGATTCGCGACATCCATTAATAGCTGGGTGCGCTCCCTCGCCTGAGAATTTTCAAAGACGACATTATAATCCCCAAGGTCATGCCCAAGATCGAGAAAATGCTGCTTGACCGCGGCGGCGATGTCGATGGTGCGCAGCGTAACGCCCATCCGCTCGGCGAGATGCTCCGCGTTGCTCCGTGTTCTGGCGGTGGTGCCAAAGCAGGGCATGGTCAGCGCGATGATGTCCGAGGCCGGGCGGCCTAAGAGCGCCATCGCACGGGTGCAGACCAGCAGCGCAAGGGTCGAATCCAGTCCGCCCGAAAGCCCCAGCACAGCGGTCTTTGCCTGACTGTGCTCCAGCCTCTTTCGCAGGCCGTGCGCCTGAATCGAGAGAATTTCCTCGCAGCGCTCGGTGCGCTGCCGCTCGCCGTCGGGAACAAAGGGATGCGGTAAAACCGGACGGGTCAAGGTGGTTTCGGTGATGGTCAGCGAAAAGGGAATCCGCGCGTAGCCGTCGTCTTGGGTGGCCGGAAACGTACCCATCCGCCGCCGCTCATGCAAAAGCCGCGCGACATCGATCTCGGTTTCGACCGTCTCGCCCGAGAACAGCGGGGACTCGTTTAGGATCGTTCCGTTTTCCGCGATCAGCGAATGCCCCGAAAACACCAGATCGGTGGTCGATTCTCCCCGACCCGCGTCGGCATAGAGATAGGCGCAGAGCAGGCGGGCGGACTGGTTTTGAATCAGCGAACGGCGGTAGGCGGGCTTTCCGGCAAGCTCATCGCTCGCCGACGGGTTTACAATCACCGTTGCGCCAGCCAGCGCGTGCCCGACCGAGGGAGGGGCGGGAACCCAAAGATCCTCGCAAATCTCTACCCCCAGCACAAGCTCAGGCAGCTCGCGGCAGCAAAAGAGAAGTCTTGACCCAAACGCAGCCGTCTGGCCGCAGAGGGTAATTTCCCGGTTTTCCGAAAAGGCCGGGGTAAAATTTCGGCCTTCGTAAAATTCCCCGTAGGTCGGCAGGTTTTTCTTTGGGACTACACCGAGCAGCACGCCGTTTTGCAGCACGGCGGCGCAGTTATAGAGCTTCGCGCCACACCGAACCGGAAGTCCGGCAACAACGAGCGTTTCAATCCCAATCGAGGCGTGAAGCAGGCGGGAAAGCTCCTCCTCGGCGCCATGCAGCAGCACCTGCTGCCCGAACAGATCGCCACAGGTATAGCCGGTAATCGAGAGCTCGGGAAAGACCAGAAGCTTTTCCCCCGCTTCGGCGGCGTTTTGCAGCGAACGAATCATTTCGGAGCCGTTATAGCGGCAGTCGGCCACCCGCAGCTCGGGCGAAGCACAGGCCACCCGGATCAAGCCGTCCTTCATTTCGGCAATTCCTCCAATCGTTTGAATTCCTTTATTTTACCCACAATCGGGTGCAATGTCAAAGGATGGACGTACTATTTTTGGACAGCCTCGAATAGAATTGAAAAAAATGATTCCCAAATTGATGTGAAAGAAAAGGGGAAGGGGTGGCGGTTTTATGGATCGCAAAATCGAAACGGGGCTGACCCGCCAGGAGGCGCAGCATCGGCTGCTCGAACAGGGAGAAAACCGGCTCAAGGCGGGCAAGAAGCACTCGGCAATGCTGATCTTTGCCGGTCAGTTTAAGGACGGGATGGTATTGATCCTGCTGGCGGCCACCGCGCTCTCGGCGGTGCTCGGCGAACGAGGGGAAGCGCTGGCCATTGCGGCGATTGTGCTTGCAAACGCCTTGCTGGGCTTTTTTCAGGAATGGCGGTGCGAAAAAACCCTTGAGGCACTCGAGGAGATGGCGGCTCCCACCGCGCGCGTCCGCAGGGACGGAGAAGAGCTGACGATTCCGGCCACGCAGGTGGTCGAGGGGGACATCCTCCTCTTTTCCGCGGGGGATCGGGTCGCGGCCGACGCGGTGCTGCTCGAGCAATCGGCGATGACCTGCGACGAAGCGCTGCTGACCGGGGAATCACACCCGGTGTCAAAGCGGGCGGCAACCGGACTGGAGGCCACCGGAAAAGCGGCGGGCGAATCGATGGTCTTTATGGGCTGCAACGTCCTGACCGGGCGCGGCGTGGCGCGGGTGAGCGCCACCGGCATGAATACCGAAATGGGAGCGATTGCCGGAATGCTCGACTCGATCGAGGAGGAGGCGACGCCGCTGCAAAAGCGCCTCGATCAGGTGGGGCGCACGATTGGGATCGGCTGTATCCTGATCTGCACCGTCGTCGCGCTGGTTGGGGTGTGGCGTGGAGAACGCCCCTTTGCGATGCTGATCACCGGAATCAGCCTTGCGGTGGCCGCAGTGCCGGAGGGTCTGCCCGCCATCGTGACCATCTCGCTGGCGCTTGCCGTGCGCCGGATTCTGCGGCGCAACGCGCTGATCAAGCGGCTGCATGCCGTGGAAACGCTTGGCTGCGCCACCGTGATCTGCTCCGATAAAACAGGGACGCTGACCCAGAACCGGATGACCGTACAGACGCTGGTGACCGCCGAGGGGGAATTTTTAGCCCCCTTTGCCGAAAGCCCCCGTCCCAGTGTCGCGCGTCTGTTGGAAACCGCCGCGTTCTGCAACGACGCCAAGCCGCAGAGCAAAAAAATAGGACTGTTAGGCAGGGAGAAGCGAAACTTTTTGGGCGAGCCGACCGAGGCGGCGCTGATGGAGGCCGCCGACGCGGCGGGGATTCGCCTTTCCGATTTTAAGCGCACCGGCGAGATTCCCTTTGACTCGGATCGCAAGCGGATGGCGGTTTGGGGTCGCTGTGCCGACGGAGCCGACCGAATCTTTCTCAAGGGCGCGCCCGAGCTGCTGCTGCCCCGCTGCACCAAGGTGCTGACCGCGCGGGGGGTGGCGCCGCTCTCGGCGGAGCACCGCCGCCGCATTTTGGAGGAGAACGGCAAGCTCGCGGATCGCGCACTGCGGGTGCTCGGCTTCGCCATGCGAGAGCGGGGCTCCTCCTCCGACCCAGTCGAGGAGGGGTTGACCTTCCTCGGGCTGGCCGGGCTTTATGACCCGCCGCGAAAGGAAGCGCCCGCCGCAGTCGCCGCCTGCCGCACCGCAGGGGTGCGCACCGTGATGATTACCGGGGATCATGTCGCGACCGCCCGCGCGGTGGCGCGGCAGATCGGCATCCTCGGGGAGGGGGATGACGGCGTGTATACCGGGGCACAGCTCGACGCGATGAGTGACGAGCGGCTGCGGGAGGTCTGCCGCAACGCCGGGGTCTTTGCCCGGGTCACCCCCGCGCATAAGCTGCGCATTGTGCGGGCGATGAAGCAAAACGGTGAGATCGTCGCGATGACCGGCGACGGGGTCAACGACGCGCCCGCCGTCAAGGAGGCAAGCATCGGGGTCGCGATGGGAGAATCCGGCACCGACGTCACCCGCGAGGCGGCGCAGGTCATCCTGCTCGACGACAACTTTGCAACCCTCGTCGCCGCCGTGGAGGAGGGACGGGTGATCTACCAGAACATCCGACGGTTTTTGCGCTATCTTCTCTCCTGCAACACCGGCGAGGTGCTGACGATGTTCGTCGGAATGCTGATGGGAATGCCGGTCATTCTGACCCCGATCCAGCTGCTGCTGGTCAATCTGGTGACCGACGGCTTCCCGGCGATCGCGCTCGGGCTGGAAAAGGCGGAGCCGAGCATCATGCGCCATCCGCCGCGCGCCCCCGACAGCTCGATCTTTTCGGACGGCCTGATGGGAAAGATTCTGTTTCGCGGGGTGATCATCGGCCTGACCACGCTCGGGGTCTTTTCCCTCTTTGCGTCGCAGGGGGCCGAGCTGACCGTCTGCCGCACCGCCGCGCTGCTCACCCTCGTGATGACCCAGCTCTTCCATGTATTTGAATGCCGCAGCGAGACAAAGGGGATTCTGGAGCTCAATCCGTTCGGAAACCCGCTGCTGCTCGCGGCAGGAATCTTTTCGGCGGCCTGTACGGTGGCGGCAATCTGGCTGCCTGCCTGCCATCAAATCTTTATGACCGCGACGCTTACGATGCGGCAGCTTGGCCTAGTGCTGCTCTGCTCGCTGGCCGCGCCGATCTGCTCCTCGATTTCTCTGAGCATCGGCCGCAGATGCAAACCGGCTCCTCTTCCCCAGCCGACGCCCACTGTTCGCCGTTTGGGGGAAAGATAAAATTTCCAGTCGAAGCAGGCAGGATTTTGACCGATCAGACGCCACTTATCTATTGACCGGATTGGTGATAAGCGGTAAAATAAAAACCGATTCATGTATAAAACTGCCGAAACAAGGATGGGCCGCCCTGCGCCACATGGCGTTCGACGGCTCGATCTTTGACTACAGGATGAATCGGCCTTACGTGCCGCTTGAAAATAGAGGAGCGGGAGAATTTTCATGAAAAAAGCTGTAATGCGCGCCGTGGCGACTGTGCTGGCGCTTTTTCTGCTATCCGGCTGCCGAAACAGCAGCGTTGTGACACAGACCAAGCCGCTTGAGCCGATCGAATCGAGCAGCTCTGCGGCGTATCCCGCCGAATTCCCCTCGGCTCTCGAGGAGCTGCCGACCGATCCCCCTGCCGAACCGGCCTCCCCCCCGCCCGCTTCGTCCGAGACGGCTTCGTCCCAATCGGCTTCGCCTTCTTCCTCCGAAGTCTCCTCGCAGGAGAGCTCTCACCCATCTGAGGCTGCCGATTCCGACGGCTCGTTCATCATCCTGCCGCAGGAGCCGGGAAGCCAAAGCACCGCGCCCCAGATCAGCCCCCCGCAGGCGGAAGCGGCTGATCCCAACCGCTATGACGAGCTTCAGGCCGAAGCTCCGGTTTCGTCCGTATCGGTTCCCGACGAGGTGCGGGCGATCTGGATTTCCTATCTTGATTTTTACACCCTCGCCCAGAACAAGAGCCGAGCACAATTTACCAGCAACATCGACGAGGCGTTTGAAAACATCTCGGATTATGGGCTCAATACCGTCCTGGTTCAGGTGCGCCCCTTCGGCGACGCGATGTATTCTTCCGACTGCTTTCCGTGGAGCTATATTCTGACCGGCACCGAGGGGGAGGATCCCGGATACGATCCGCTGGAGATCATGGTTTCCAAGGCGAAGGAATACGACCTGCGCATCGAGGCGTGGATCAATCCCTACCGAGTGCGGGCGATCGGGTCGAGCCGAATCCTTTCGGAATCAAATCCCGCCGTCCGTGCGCTCAACGCGGGCAAGGATACCGCCATTTCCTGGCAGGGCGGACTCTTTTATAACCCCGCGAGCAAGACCGCTCGAAGCCTGATTACCGACGGCGTGGTCGAGCTGGTTGAAAACTACGACATCGACGGGATTCACTTTGACGACTATTTTTACCCCACCACCGATCTGTCCTTTGACGCGGCTTACTACAGCAGCTATACTAAGGGGGGCGGAGCCCTCTCGCAGGCCGACTGGCGGCGGCAGAATGTCGATCTGCTGGTGAAGCAAGTGTATGCCGCGATCAAGCGTTGCGATTCATCGGTGATCTTCGGCATCAGTCCGCAGGCAAGGATGGACAACAATTATAACGGCCAGTTCATCGACGTCAAAAGGTGGCTCAACAGCACCGGCTATGTCGATTACATCTGTCCGCAGATTTACTATGGCTTTGAGAACCAGACCGCCCCCTATGAAGCCTCGCTGGCCGAATGGAACAGCATGACCAAGGGCTCCGACGTGCAGCTTTATGTCGGGCTGGCGGTCTACAAATGCGGTGCGGTCGACCAGTGGGCGGGCTCGGGGAGCAACGAATGGGTCAGCGCAAGCAATCTGCTCCAGCGGATGACCGCCTCGGCGCGCAAGGCCTCCTCCTATGGCGGCTTTGCCCTCTACCGCTACGACTCTCTCTTTCGTCCCGAGAGCGGGGTGAAGCGGACGGTTGAAAAGGAGAAGGCAAACCTCGCTTCGATCCTTTGACCACCGCAATATTGCAATATCAAGAAAACGAGGAAGTAAAACTTGGCGAGAAGCAGAAAGAAAAAAAGAAAAAATCCTTCGGCGGCTCTGCTCTGCCTGATGCTCGCGCTCATGACCTGCGTCATGGGCGTTGTTGCGTTGCTCTATAATCAGGACGGAACATTTACCCTCCCGGTGCTGGCGGCAACCGGCCCCTCCGCGGCTCGTCCCGGCTTGATGACTTCCTCCTTTGAACCGACACCGCCGAATGAGCCACCGCCCGCGCAGGACAACGAGCAGGGAGAGGAAGAAACCGCTCCTCCGGCCTCTAAAGCGGCTCCCCCCGATGAGCTGCGAGCGGTTACCGTCAAGCCGGGGCGGGATTTCCCCGCCACCGGGGACGCGGACACGCTGAAAGCGGGCATCGACAAGGCAATTAAACAGGCAAAAGCGCTCACGATGAACGGCCTTGTCATCGATCCCCTCGCCGACGACGGCTCGGTGCTCTATTCCTCGCGGCAGCTTCCCTGCCACGCCCCCGACGCCGATTTTGACCCGCTGGCCTATGCCATTGAGCAGGCGAAGCAAAACGGCCTCTATGTTTCGGTCATCTGCTATCTCACCGAGGGCGCCTTTGCCGAAACGCCGTCGGTGCTCAAGACGGTTGACGCCGGTCTCATCGATGCGGTGCAGGCCGACCTTCAAAGCTTTTCCACACGCTATGCCCCCGACGCGGTTTTGTTTGACGGCTACTACAATCCGCAGGACGAGCAAAGCTATCTGCGCTACCTCTGTGAGGGGGGCGGAATCGGCTTTGAAGCCTACATGCGTTCGATTCCGAAATCGCTTCTGACGCTGGCAAAGGACGCGATGGCGCTGCACGCCCCCGGCGTCTCGGTCGGGCTGCTTTCCGAGGCGGTCTGGGCGAACAATTACGAGGACGAGCGGGGCTCGGTCACCCGTGCTTATTTCTGCGGCAACACAGAGGGCAACGCCGATACGGTTTCGTATCTGGAGGAAGAGATGTTCGATCTCGTCGCGGTCAAGGCCTATGGCTCGATCGCCGACCGCAACATTCCCTATCAGGCGGTCGCCTCGTGGTGGACAAGCCTCGCCAAGGCCAACAGCATCCCCTGCTTCATCGTCCACGCCGCCGACCGAGCGGTGACCGACGCGGTGGGCTGGAGCGAATATGACCAGCTCGCCCGGCAGGTGATCGACGCGCGGGAGATGCCGGGCTATTCCGGCAGCGTTTTTAACAGTCTCGCGCGGCTGATCGAGAACCCCAAGGATACCGCCGGCAAGCTGATCGGCTATTTCGACGGCAGCGTCAAGGCCGAGCACATCATGCAGGATCTTGAGCTGACCAAGCCGGAAAAGACCACCTTTACCTCCTTCGACCCGTCGGTTCTCTTCACCGGCCACACCGACCCGAACACCGACGCGACCATCAACGGGCAGAAGCTTGTCACCGACGAAAACGGCTACTTCCAGCTCGAGGTACAGCTCACCGAGGGGGAGAATGTCTTTAACATCGTCCACAAGGGCAAGAGCGTCACCTATAACATCACCCGGATCACCGAGGTCGTCAAGGAGGTTTCGCCGGGGCAGGGAACGCTGGCGGTCGACGGCAACACCACCCTGTCGATCAACGCCGTCGCCTACTCCGAGGCAAAGGTTTACGCCGTAATCAATGGGGTAACGGTTCCGATGGCGCTCGACGACAATCCCGACGAGGAGTACCGCGACACCGCCTACTCCCGCTTTGTCGGGAGCTTTACCGTCCCGGATGCGACCACGGCGGTGCAGAACCTCGGCCCGATCACCGTCTATGGCGAGTGGGGCGGGCTGACCAAGTCGAAAACCGGTGCGACGATCCAGATCAACGAGCGGCTGCTCCCGTCCGACGGCACCCCGGTGGTGGTCATCGCCGACGCCGCCGAAACCTTCTCGGCCTCGAATGTCTCCCATTATTCCGAGCCGACCTATTTCCCGCTGCCCAAGGGCACGCTCGACTATGTGGTCGGCGACGAGCTCCAATACACCGTTCAGGAAAGCAAGGGGCTGCGAACCTATTCGTTCTACAAGCTTCAATCGGGTCTCCGGGTTTTGAGCGAGGATGTCGCCGCGGTGGCGGCCACCTCCGCGCCGGTCAACAACAAAATTACCGGCTGCACGGTGAAGAGCGACTCCCGTTACACCACCGTTACGCTCGATACCGATCAACAGGTTTCCTACACGATGCGCTACAGTGACACGGCGATCACCATCCAGTTCCATTATACCAATTCGCTGCCCAAATCGATGTCGCTCTCGAAAAACCCACTCTTCTCTCAGGCGGATTTTTCGGGCGATACGCTGACCCTCACCTTAAAAAACAAGGGACGCTTCATGGGCTGCGCGCCCTTCTACAAAAACGGCAAGCTGGTGCTGCGGTTTAACAATCCGCCCTCGTCGGTGGCAAACGCCAAAATTGTTATCGATCCCGGCCACGGCGGAAATGATACCGGCGCTCTCGGCTATCTCGCGGCCTACCCGGAAAAGACCATCAACTACGGCATTGCCACCCGGCTTGCCGACCTTCTTTCGGATCGCGGAGCGGATGTGGTGATGCTCGACACCAAGTATAACAACTACTCGCTCGAGCAGCGGGTGCAAATGGCCACCTCCGCCGATCCGCATCTCTTCATCAGCGTTCACTCCAACTCCTCCGCCTACAGCGCGTCGGCATCCGGCAGCGAAGCGTATTTCTTCAACTACTGG
Organism: uncultured Oscillospiraceae bacterium; assembly: GCA_964625135.1. Taxonomy (GTDB): domain Bacteria; phylum Bacillota; class Clostridia; order Oscillospirales; family Ruminococcaceae; genus Yanshouia. The sequence continues at coordinate 14,229 of CAZVAV010000008.1, forward strand.
TCGACCGGCCTCGCGCAGTTCTCCTCGGCAAACATCGCCCAAGCGCTCGGCACCGCCAACCGAGGGCAAAAGTTTGGCTACTATTATGTCACCCGCAGCATGCAGTACCCCGCCATTCTGATTGAGACAGGCTTCGTGTCGAACCAGACCGAGTATCACAAGCTGATCAATGAGGACTACCAGCAGAACATTGCCAACGGAATTTCCAAGGCGGTAAGCTCCTACCTCTCCTACATGGGGGAGGCCGGGAGCGCGACCGGAACCGAATCCAGCTAAGAATAAC
>CAZVAV010000009.1:0-13220 GCA_964625135.1 uncultured Oscillospiraceae bacterium
AAAAGCCCGTCCGCGCGGGAATGATAGCGATCCCGGCGGGTGATCAGACAGCAATCCCAAGGAAAGATGGGATCAAAGGGAATTTCGGTCAGATTGCGGCAGCTGTGATACGCCAAAAAAGGCTTTGGAAGGATAGTGACGCCGTTTCCGTTTTCCGAAAGCTCGATGAGAAAAACAGCGTTGGTGCTGACGAAGTTGATGTCCGGGGTAAAGCCCGCCTCGGTGCAGCGAAGATAAATTTCATCCTTGATCGCATGACCCGCTTCATAGAAATTGAACTTTTCCTTTTTCAGATCCCCCATCGAGAGGGTTTTACATTGGCTCAGAGGATTGTCCTTGTGAATCAGCGCGACCACCTCCTTGCTGAAGAGGGGGTGAATCTCCAGCAGCGGGGATCGCCTGATTTTGTCACAGAGCATACAAAGCCCGACGTCGCATTCGTTGCGTAGCACTGCGTCCATGACCGAATAGGTCGCGCGTTCGTAAAGCTTGAGCTCAATTTTGGGATGGAGGCGGCAAAACTCCGAAATAAACGACACCAGATAGAGACCGGCCAGCATGGGGGTAACGCCCACGCTCACCGCTCCGCCCTCGAACGCGTTCACTTCCCGAATGAGTGCCGGTATCGCTTGAAATTGGTTGACGATCGGGGTGGACACCTCGACCAGCTTCTGGCCGTAATCGGTCAGCTCAATCCGCTGCCCGTTTTTTTGAAACAGCGGAACACCCAGCTCCTGCTCAAGGTTTTGAATGGTCTTGCTCAGGGTGGGCTGCACCAGATAAAGCGACGCCGCCGCCTTGGTGTAGCTGCCATCCTTTGCAATCTGCAAAAACTGCATCAGAGAGCGAATATCCATATTCTGTTTATCCCAGCTTCTGTAGCCGCGCGAAGGCCGCCATAATTTTTTTCACGCCCTTGGCAAAACGAATTTCCACCATGTGATCCCCACCCATCGGCGTGACGGTGAGGATCGTTCCCTCGCCGAAGACCCGGTGCATGACCCGGTCGCCGGGCGCGAGATCAAAGGAGGCGTTCTTGACGGGTATGGGGTCGCTGCTACCGACCCCGACCCGGCGGGAAATGGCGTTTTGCGCGTCAATGGCGCTGCGGTGGGCGGCGCGAGCCTCGGCCGCGCGGGCGGCGCTGCTTTGTTCGGGGGGCTTTCTGCCGGTTCTCTCAAGCAGCTCCTCGGGGATCTCCCGCAGAAAACGCGACTCCCGCCCGTAGAGGGTTTGGCCGAACAGCATCCGCCGCTTGGAGGTGAGCAGCGTCAGCTGCTCCTTGGCGCGGGTGATGCCGACATAGGCCAGCCGCCGCTCCTCCTCGAGCTGTTCGGGTTCGCCAAGCGAGCGCATCGACGGGAAAAGCCCCTCCTCCATGCCGGGAATCCAAACCAGCGGGAATTCAAGACCCTTGGCGGCGTGCAACGTCATCAGCGTGACCGCGTCGTCGTTCTCGCTGTAGCTGTCGAGATCGGTGTAGAGGGCGACCTCCTCCAGAAAGCCTCCGAGGGTCGGCTCCTCGCTCTCCTCCTCGTAGCGCTTGATGGTGGATTTCAGCTCCTCGATGTTCTCAAGTCTTGTTTGTCCGGTGAGCCCTTCCGCGAGCAGCATCTTGCGGTAGCCGGTCAGCTGGAGCAGCTCGTCGAGCAGCTCGTCGAGCGGCGTGACCGCAGCCGATTCGATCAGACCGTTCATCATTTCGGCAAACTGCATCAATCCCTTGGCCTTTCGCTGCAAGGGGGCATACTGGTCGGCGTTTTTCAGCACCTCGAAGACGCCGACCTCCAGTAGCTCGGAAATTTCCTGCACCGAGGACATCGTCGCGTCACCGATGCCCCGTTTGGGTTCGTTGATAATCCGCATCAGCCGCAGGATATCCGCCGGATTGTGTAAAACGCTGAGATAGGCGACGATGTCCTTAATTTCCTTGCGGTCGAAAAAGCGGGTGCCGCCGATTACCCGGTAGGGGATGCCCGCGAGCGCGAAGGCCGATTCAATCGTCTGCGACTGGGCATTGAGGCGGTAGAGGACGGCACATTCGCCGTAGGGCCTTCCCTCCCGGTGGGCACGGTTGATCGCGTCGGCAATAGCGGTCGCCTCGTCCCGTTCGTCGTATGCGGTATAGAGGGTCAGCTTGTCCCCGTCTCCCGCAGAGGTCCAGAGGGTCTTTCCCTTTCGTCCGACATTCTGTGCAATCACCTGATTTGCCGCGGTCAGAATATTCTGGGTAGAGCGGTAATTCTGCTCGAGCCGGATGACCTGGGCGCCGGGATGCTGCTCCTCAAAGGAGAGGATATTTTCTATCGTTGCGCCACGAAAGCGGTAGATGCTCTGATCATCGTCTCCGACAACACAGAGGTTATGAGATCCCCCCGCAAGCTGGGCAACCAGCTTGTACTGGGAGCGGTTGGTGTCCTGATACTCGTCCACCATAATGTAGCGGTAACGGCGCTGGTACTTTTGCAGCACCTCGGGGAACTGGGTGAAGAGGCGCACCGTCAGCGTGATGATGTCGTCAAAATCCAGTGCGTTTGCCCCCTTGAGCCGCTTTTGATAGCCCTCGTAGATCGAGGCGATTTTGGTCAGGCGGAAGTCGTCCTTTGCCTTGGCGCGCGCAAGGGTGTCGGCGGGGGTCTCGAGCAGATCCTTGCATTCGCCGATCTTGGAGAGCACCGCGCGGGGGGCAAAGGCCTTGTCGTCGAGGTTCAGCTCCTTGAGAACCTCCCGAACCACCTTCTGCGAGTCGTCCGAATCATAGATGACAAAGCCGCTGCCATATCCCAGATGATCGATTTCGCTGCGCAGAATCCGGACGCAGGCCGAATGGAAGGTGGAGGCATGAATCTGGCCGCCCTCCTCCTCGCCCAGCATGGTCGAAAGCCGGGCGCGAAGCTCTCCCGCCGCCTTATTGGTAAAGGTGATGGCGAGAATTTCCCACGGGCGGGGCGGATTTTCCGCCAGCATCCGCCGCAGCTCGCGATCCTCCGACGTGCGTCCCTTCAGCGCCTGTTCGAGCCGGTCAAGATCCTCTTCCGTCAGCCAGAAGGGAACCGATCCGCTGTGGTAGCCGTTTCCGAAGAGCAGCAGATTGGCAATCCGGTTGATCAGTACCGTGGTTTTGCCGCTGCCCGCTCCCGCCAAAATAAGCAGCGGCCCCTCGGTGGTCAGCACCGCCTGCCGCTGCATCTCGTTCATTCTGGAAAATCTCTGTTCAATGAGGTCGCGGCGCAGTGCTTGATAACGCGCGGCCTGTTCGGTGTTGAGCATATGGTTATTCCGCCTTTCGAGGATTCTTTTTAAATTATACCACAAATCAAGGCGCTTGACAAAGGCTGTGCATCCGACAGAGCCGTAAAATACAATTTTTTCTTGTGTTGTTTGTAAGGGGGTGTTAAAATATACGCGAAACGCTTCTGCAACAGGAAGGGACGCCTTCCAAGTGAAACGAGGGGGAATCTGTCTGTGAGACCGACCGCCACCCGCAGACCGGCAGCGCTGCTGCTCGGTTTGCTGACGCTGCTGTTGATGGCATTTTGTGTCGCTTCGATGGTCGCCGGGGCAGAGGAAGCCCCCCGGAGGGTAAGAATCGGATGGTTCTCCTATCCGGGGTATCAGGAGACCCTGTCCACCGGTGAGCGCTTGGGATACAACTACGATTATCTGATGCGCATCGCAGAGGAAACCGGATGGGAATATGAGTTCGTCGACGCAACGTGGGATGAGTGCCTTTCGATGCTTGAGGCGGGTGAGCTTGATCTGATGGGCTCGGTGTTCTGGAATGAAGAGCGGGCGTCAAAATTTGCGTTCCCCAACTTCCCCTGTGGGATTGCTTATACCGCCCTCTGCGTCGGTAAGGGCAGCGGCATCGGCGAAAATGATTTCGCTTCCTTTGACGGCATGAGGATTGCCGGTCTGGAGCAGACGCAAAACTGGCATAATCTGTTGGATTTTTCCCAGCAGAAGGGATTTTCCTTTGCCGCGCTTCCCTGCCGGACGATATCCGAGGCGATTGACGCCGTATTTGCCGCAAAAGCCGATGGGGTGATTATCGGAGGGGTACCCGAGCAGGAGGGGCTGCGTACGGTGGCGCGGTTTGCGCCGAGCAGCTTCTATTTTGTTGCCAACAAGGGGAATGCTTCGCTTCTTTCGGAGCTGAATCTGGCACTGGAAGCGATTACGATCGCGAATCCCCATTTCGATATCCTGCTGGCCGAACGGTATATCCAGCAGGAGGATGCGATGTTTGGCTTTACCGCCGCAGAGCAGCAGTATCTTGACAGCACCCCTGCGCTGCGGGTGCTGTGCAGCGGAGCGTGGGCTCCGCTTGAGCGGCTTGATGAAGCAACCGGCGAGTTTTCCGGAATGGTGGCGGGAATTTTTGCGGAAATTTCCCGGATTACCGGGCTGCAATTTGAATTTATCCGGGCAGATACGCTGTCCGAGACCGAGCAAGGGCTGGCGCGCCGCGAGGCCGAGCTGGTCTCAAGCTTTGAAGGGAACCGGATCGAGGCCGCGGAGCTGGGCTTGCAGCTTTCGTCTGTCTATCTTTCGCTGCCGATGATGATGGTCAGTAATCCAAATGCCGACCCGGCTATCGCCCGGCTTACGGCGGCGGTCTCTCAAACCGACGCCTCCTTCCAAACGCTGCTTGAAAATTACGAGCTCAGGCTTTATCCCACCGACGCCGATTGTCTGCGCGCGCTCGAGCGGGAAGAAGTAGGGCGGGCGGTGGTCAATGCCTATCTTGCAAACGCCGGACTCCCACAGGGTCGCTCGGCTCGTTGGCAGCTTTCGCCTTTGCAGGGGCTTGACCTGAAGCTGCAAATCGGCGTGAGCAAGGATCAAAGTCCGGTGCTCCTTTCGATTCTCAACAAAGCGATTGGCCAGATCGGGGAGGCGCAGATCAACAGCATTATTCTGAGCAGCACCCTTGGCAAAGAGGAAAATCCCCTGATCGCGGCGATTAACCGGCTTCCGGTCTATGTGGTGCTGATCTTTTCCGCCTTTCTGCTGCTGATCATTCTTGTGCTGGCTCGGGTCATTGTCACCCGCGCCCGTGGGGAACGCACCATCAAGGCGCTGCTTTACGACGACAGCCTGACCGGGCTGTATAACCAGCGGGGGTTTGATAGGGCGGCGCGCCATGTCCTTGATACCGCCCCCAAAAATCGCTGTTATGTCATCTGCCACCTCGATATCAACTCCTTTGGGGTTTACAATTCCCTTTATGGCTTCGAGGCGGGGGATCGCCTGCTGCGAATGATTGCCCGCGCCCTCTCGGCGGACAAGGACGAGGGACAGCCCTGTGCGCGTTTTTCCAGCGACAATTTTGTCAAGCTGGCGCAGGCGAAGGATCTCGATGAGATGATCGCGCGCACCCGTGCTCTCAATGATAAAATTTCCGAGGGCCTCAAGGGCCAGTCGGTTCTGATCAGCTACGGCCTCTATGAGGTGAGCGACCGCAGCCTTTCGATCGGCACGATGTGCGATAGGGCATCGACCGCCAAGCGGACGGCCAAAGGAAACTATGAGCGGTTCATCGGGGTCTATGACGACGCGATGCTCCAACGCCAGCTGGAGGATATCCGGCTGGTCTCCTCGATGGAGCAGGCGATGCAGGACGGGGAGTTTGTCCCCTATTATCAACCCAAATATGACATTCGTACCGGACAGATCGCCGGGGCGGAGGCGTTGGTTCGATGGATTCGATCCAGCGGGGAGGTAATCGCGCCGGATCGCTTTATCGGTCTGTTTGAAAAGAACGGGCTGGTTGCGCGAATCGATCGGTATCTCTTCCGCAAGGTTTGCGAGCAGCTTGCCGGGCTGCAAAAGCAGGGCGTCAAATTGGTTCCGGTTTCGGTCAACTTTTCCCGGGTGCATCTCTTTGACCAGGATTTTGCGCACAAGCTGCGGCAGATCTGCCGGGAGTGCCGGGTCGAGACGAGTCTGCTCGAGGTCGAGCTGACCGAATCCGCCTTTATCGTCCCGAACGAAGTCCTTTCCCACGCGATTGACGATCTGCATCAGGCGGGATTTCTGGTATCGATGGACGATTTCGGCAGCGGTTTTTCCTCGTTAAACATGCTCAAGGATATGCACTTCGATATCATTAAGCTGGATCGGGGCTTTCTCGTCGAGACAAGCGAAACGGCGCGCGGACAGAAGGTGATTGAGAGCGTTCTCTTTTTGGCGCGGCGGCTGCGGCTCAAAACCGTGGCCGAGGGGGTCGAGACGGCAGAGCAGCTCGCGCTGCTGCGGGCTCACGGCTGCGATTTAGCACAGGGCTACTATTTCTCAAGGCCGGTTCCCGCGCAAGCCTTCCTTGCCCTGCTCGAAAAACGGCCGGAGTTTTCGCCCGACGAGCGGAGCGGGCAGATCAAAGCGTGTGGAATTGGCTTTTCCGGGGGTGAGGAGGTCGGCATTTTGGAGATGCGCGAGCTGTTTGGCGCTGTTTCCAGCCTCTATTCACTGGTGATTTCGGTAAACCTGACCCAAAACACCTATTGCGTTCTGGAATACGAATTTGCCTTGACCCATGCGCTCAAGAGCGAGGGAACATTCGATGAATTGATTCAGGCCGAGACGTCGGTCGTCCACCCCGACGATCGCCAAAGCTTTCTTGAGGCATTTTCACGTGAGAAGCTGCTGCGTGCCCACGCGGACGGTGTCGGGCGGGTTCATCTGGTCGTCCGGTGGCGGACGGCGCAGGGCAGCTATGCCACCAAGGAGATTTGGACGGTGTTTGTTCCCGACCCAAGCGACCGGGATGTCATGCAGATGACCTTCTGCCGCATTCTCAAGCCACGCGAGACGTCATTAGAGATAGAGGAGGAAGAAATCCATTGAGTGAAGGACAAGACAGATCCGCGCTTCGCCCCGGCCAGACGGTGGAGATCGTACAAAAGGCGGATCAGCCCACCGGGCAGCTGACGCGCGGCGTGGTCGGGAGAATTTTGACCAAAAGCGCCACCCATCCGCACGGAATTAAGGTGATGCTTCAGGACGGCCGGGTCGGCCGGGTGAAACGGATTGTAGACGAAGAATAGAAGCTAGCGCCAACAAAAAAATGGGGCTTCCGGCAGGAAGTCCCATTTTTTAATCACTACGCTTTTGCCTGATGTGCCTCGGCGACCTTGAGCATAATCGCACACTCGATTCGCTTGCGAAACAGCTTGCAGCCGTACTCGTAAATTCCCCGGATCGAGCCGGTGGCGTGATAGGCGTTGGCCGCACAGCCGCCGCTGCAATAGAGCTTGGCCCAGCAATCCTTGCAGTCGGGTCGGGCATAGGCGTTGCAAAGCTTAAATTCATCCTGTAGGGCGAGGTTGGTTACCCCGTCCCAGACGTTGCCCATGCTGTACCGCGCATCCCCGACAAACTGATGGCAGGGGAACAGCTCTCCCCACGGGGTCACCGCAAGATATTCGGTGCCCGAGCCGCAGCCGGAAATCCGCTTGTAGATGCAGGGGCCTCCCTTGAGGTCGATCATGTAGTGGTAGAAGGTAAAGCCGCGCCCTTCCTTCTCCCGGCGCAGCATCTCACAAGCCAGAAGCTCGTACTGCTCAAACAGCCGGGGCAGATCCTCCTCGGTGAGGGCGTAGGGGTCGCTGGGGGCGCAGACCACCGGCTCCATCGAGAGCTCGGTGAAGCCCAGATCCGCCATATGCAGGATGTCGTTGGTGAAATCCAGATTGTTGTGGGTGAAGGTTCCGCGAACGTAATAGTTCTTTTGGCCGCGGCGGGTGGCAAACTCCTGAAATTTCGGGACGATCAGGTCGTAGCTGCCCTTGTCGTTGACGGTGCGGCGCAGGCGGTCATGTACCTCGCGGCGGCCGTCCAGGCTGAGCACCACGTTGTGCATCTCCCGGTTGCAGAAGTCGATGACCTCGTCGTCGACCAAAACGCCGTTGGTGGTCAGCGTAAAGCGGAACTTTTTATGCTGCGGCTCCTCCTGCGAACGCCCGTAGGCGACCAGCTGCTTGACGACCTCCCAGTTCATCAGCGGCTCGCCGCCGAAGAAATCCACTTCGAGATTGACCCGGCTGCCCGAGTGGGCAATCAGAAAGTCGAGAGCCTGCTTTCCGACCTCGTAGGTCATCAGGGCGCGGTCGCCGTGGTATTTTCCCTGACTGGCAAAGCAGTAGTCGCAGTTGAGGTTGCAGGTATGAGCCACGTGCAGGCAGAGGGCCTTGACGATGGTGTTGCGATTTTTGAAATCGAACGCCCGATCGGCATAGCTGTCCTGCGTATAGAGCTTTCCCGCCCGCCGCAGCGCTTCCACATCGGACAGGCATTCGCGCAGCTCCTGCTTGGTCACCTCGGGGTTTTTGGCGTATTGCACGAGCAGGCGGGTAATGACCTCCTCGGCGGGCAGCGCTTCATACAGCCGGATTAGGTCGAAGGCGACCTCATCCACCAGATGAACCGAGCCGCTGTAGACGTCCAGAATGATGTTGTAGCCGTTAAGCTGGTAGGCGTGAATCATAGTCATCTCTCCAATTTTGCATCAACGCAGAAAAAGGCCGCTCAACCGCGGGGCGGTCAGGCGGCGATTTTTCCAACCCGAATGAATTAGTCCTCGCTGCAGCACTTTTCGCACTGCTGATTCGCGACACCGCAGGAGGTCTTGCAGGCCGACTGGCAGGAGGTTTGGCATTCGCCGCAGCCGCCGTCCTTGACACTCTGCGCAAGATCACGGGTATCCAGCGTTTCAATTCTCTTCATAGGAAACAACTCCTTTTTTCTCTGAGTCTGCAATCTAACAGCTGGGTTTATTGTAACCCGAATCGAAAGGACTGTCAATATCATCCGGCGCTTCTTTTAGCACCGCGATCGACCCACGGGGGGAGCTTCGGGTGCTTTTCAGCGCGATTCCCGCCTCGTCGGCTCGCCGCACCGCATCAATGACGTCCCGGCCGATTCTCTCCCCGGGGGTGAGCCACGGGATGCCAGGCGGATAGGCCCAGAGGTATTCCGCCGAGACGCGCCCCTGCGCCCGCTGCCAGTCGAGCTGCTCCCATGCGGCGTCGAGCGCCTCCCGAGCCGGCACCACCGCCGGGGGAATCGCGGTGAAGCACCGGGAAACGCGCGGCGCGGCGCGTTCGGCAAGCTCTCGGTCAATTTCACCCAGCGCGGCGGCCAGCCGGTCAAAGCCCTCGTCGGAATCCATCAGGCTGGTCATGGCCAGCAGATAGTCCGGCTGTGCCATTTCGACCTCAATTCGGTATCCCTCGCGCAGCCGCTGCGCCAGAGCGGGGCCGTCAATCGCGGCAGCTTGACAGCCGATCACCAGCTTTCCGGGGTCAAAGGCGCACGAGAACCCCTGCTCGGATTGCAAGACCTCCGTTGTAAACAGCGTGAGCCGCCGAAGAGATGCACATTGCCGCGTGAAACGGCACAGCCTTTTTTCGTAGGCCGCAAAGTGCGCGGCACCCTCTTGCTCCAGAAAGCGCAGACAGGCGTCGATCGAGGCCATCAGCAGATAGGAGGGGCTGCTGGTTTCAAACATCTCGAGCTGGTGGCAGACCCGCTGCAAATCGACAAGCTCGCCGCTGCCATGCAGAAGCGCCGTCTGGGTCAGCGACGGCAGTGTTTTATGCAGGCTTTGAATCACAAGATCGGCCTTGGCACGCACCGCGCCGGTCAAAAAGGAATCGGAAAAGCCCAGATGCGCCCCATGCGCTTCGTCCACGATCAGCGGAACCCCTCTCCGGTGACAGGCCGTGGCAATCCCCGCGATGTCGCTGATCACCCCTTCATAGGTCGGTGAGGTGACGACCACCGCTCGCGCCGTTGGGCTTTCCCGCAGCGCCTCCTCAACCCGAGCGGGAGGGATGCTGCCGCAAAAGGGAAAGCGCTCGCTTTGGGCGGGGGAGAGAAAGCGCGGGTGCAGACCCCACAGCTCGACGGCGTGGTAGACCGATTTATGACAGTTGCGGGCAACGAGAATCGCATCTCCCGGACGGGTGCAGGCTCCGATTGCCGCCAGAATGCCGCAGGTGCTGCCGTTGACCAAAAGCCATGCCCGCTGGCTGTGATAAAGCTTCGCGGCGCGCAGCTGAGCCTCCCGCAGCAGCCCGTGGGGATCGTGCAGGTCGTCAAAGCCGTCAATTTCGGTGATGTCTAGCTGCCAGGGCAGGAGCGGGGAGACCGATTCTCCGCGCCGTTTGTGGCCGGGCATGTGCATCGGATACCACGCCGACCGCCCATAATCCTCCAGATGCTGTAAAAGACTTCGCCGCATTGATCACGCCTCCCATGTGGCAGTACCCTCGTCCGCCGCAAGGGACGGGCTGTCGGCCAAAAATAAGAACCATTCTATCGTGATTATAGCACAAAGATACTCCCGCTCCAAAGCAAAGCGTACAAATTATGTCCTTAAAAAGTTCAAAAATTGCGGATTACAAAAGTATAAAGGATTTAAACTTTACTTTCAAATTGGACGATATTAACATGAAATGAGTTCAAGAAGCCCGTCACAATCTGTCAATTGCACCAATCGAAATGCTGCGGCGGATTTGGCGGGGAATGTGTTGTTTGAAAAGAGAGGAAGGAAATCGTTATGAAAAAGACCCTGTGTACCGTTCTTGCCCTCGCATTGATGCTGGCTTTGGCTGCATGCGGCGGCGCATCGTCATCCGCTCCCGCTCCCGCCCCGGCTTCGTCCGCGGCGCCCGCCGAAACCCCCGCGTCGAGCGAGGCTGCTCCCGCCGCGTGGACCCCGTCCGAAAACGTCACGATGATCGTTGCCTATAAGGCCGGCTCGGGCACCGACAACACCGCGCGTGTCCTGACCGCCTATGCCGAAAAGTATGTTGGCAAGACCCTTGTCATCGAGAACCTTGAGGGCGGCTCCGGCTCGATCGGCTGGACGGCGCTGGCGCAGGCCAAGCCTGACGGCTACACCCTCGGCTTTGTCAATCTGCCCACCTACGCCTCGAACATCGTCGAGCAGCTCGGCGATTATACGATGGAGGATATCGTCCCGATCTGCAACCATGTCACCGAGACCTCGGTGGTGCTGGTCGGCGCCAACTCGAAGTTTAATACGCTGCAGGAGCTGGTCGACTATGCCAAGGCTCACCCCGGCGAGCTGAAGGCCTCGACCAACGGCGCACAGGCCTCCAACCACATCGGCGCGCAGCTGCTTTCCACAACCGCCGCGTTTGAGTACTCCGCCATCCCCTACGGCGGCACTGCCGATCAGCTGCTGGCGCTGCGTCAGGGCGAGGTCGATTTCTCGGTTGCCAAGGTTGCCGACTTTGCTTCCTTCAAGAGCGAACTCAAGGTGCTCGGCGCTTACGATACCAAGCGGCTGGAGGAGTATCCCGACGTGCCCACCCTCGGTGAGCTGGGCTACTATGACCAGTGGTACGGCAGCGCCCGCTGCATCGTCGCCCCGAAGGGCACCCCCGCCGAGGTCATCAGCTTCTATGCCGATGCGTTTGAGAAGACGATGGCGGACGCCGACTACCTCGCTGCCGCCACGCAGGCCAGCATGAACACCGAATACATGGATCCTGCCGCGACCGGCGACCTGCTTGCCGCGCAGTACAGCTTCTGCACCGATACCGTTTCGAAAATCTGGGGCTAAACCGCAAACAATCATCCGCGCGGGGCTTCACGGCTTGAAGCCCCGCGCCCTTTTTATCTCAAGGGGGATTCTTCCTGTGAAAAAAACCGATATTGGCGTCGTGGGCTTTATGTACGGCGTCTGCGCCCTCTTTCTGGTGATGACCCTTCGGCTGAAAAAAGCAGCCCAGACCTACCCCATCTTTATCATCACCGTGCTCGCCCTGCTGACCACCCTCTATGTCTGTCACATGGTCAAGGACGCAAGGCGTCTTGGCGTGACCAGCGGACTGGAGGAGGTCTTCGGCGAAACCCTTCCCGCTCAGCTTACCCCGATCCTCGGGATGATTTTCTTTTATCTGCTGGGCATGTACTATGTGGGCTTCTATCCGTCGACGTTTGTTTTTATGATCGCCTGCCTCTGGTTTCTCCGTGTTTCCAAAGGGCAGATGATCCTTTCGACCTTAGTGATCATCGGTCTGGTCTTCGGCGCGTTTGCCCTCTTTCTTGGGGTTAAGCTGCCGATGGGCCTGCTGTTTCAGTAAAGGGGAGTGACAGCTATGCTTGAAACCTTGGCGTTAATGGGGGGCGGCTTTGTCAATGCCCTGACCCTGACCAATCTCTTCGCAATGGCCGCCGGAACCGCAATCGGCATCGTCATCGGCTGCCTGCCTGGGCTTTCCGCCGCGATGGGCGTGGCGCTGCTGCTGCCCATGACCTTCAGCATGGGGGCGTCCACCGGGTTGATCGTGCTCGGCGCCATCTATTGCGGCGCGATTTTCGGCGGTTCGATCTCCGCCATCCTGATCCATACCCCCGGAACTCCCGCCTCGGCGGCCACCGCGATTGAGGGCTACCAGATGACCCTTCAGGGCAGGGCGGGCAAGGCGCTCGGCGTGGCCTGCTTCTCCTCGTTTTGCGGCGGACTGCTCTCCTGCATCTCGCTCTACTTCTTCGCGCCGCTTTTGGCGCAGCTGGCGATGAAATTCGGTTCTCCCGAATATTTTTGGCTGTCGATCTTCGGCCTGACCATCATTGCGGGTGTTTCGTCCAAATCGATGATCAAGGGTCTGATGTCCGGTGCGCTCGGCCTGCTCATCTCCACCATCGGCATGGACCCGATGGAGGGGGTCAAGCGGTTCATGTTCGGCCAATCCTCCCTCTATGAGGGGATCAATGTGACCTGCGCCCTCATCGGCCTCTTTTCGATGAGCCAGGCGCTCATCCTCGCGGAGAAGAAGATCAAGGCGCGGGCAAAGGCCTCCAAATTTACCGACAAGATCGGGGTCACTCTGCCGGAGATCAAGCGACTGACCCCCACCATCCTGCGCTCTTGGATCATCGGCAACGTCATCGGCATTCTGCCGGGCGCGGGCGCTTCGATTGCCTGCTTTATGGGCTATAACTCGGCGCGGCAGTTCTCCAAGCACAAGGAGGAGTTCGGCCACGGCTCAATAGAGGGTGTGTGCGGCAGTGAGACGGCTAACAACGCCGTCACCGGCGGCTCGCTGATTCCGATGCTGACGCTCGGCATCCCGGGCGAAAGCGTCACCGCGGTGCTGATGGGCGGCCTGATCATTCAGGGTCTCCAGCCCGGCCCCGAGCTCTTCACCAAATATGCTCCGATGACCTACACCTTCTTCGCG
>CAZVAV010000009.1:13230-14476 GCA_964625135.1 uncultured Oscillospiraceae bacterium
GCTGGTGCAGTTCTTCATGCTCGGCATCGGCATCCTCGGCTGCCGCGGCTTTGCCCAGATTTCCCGGCTTTCGGACGCGATTCTGATTCCGAGCGTTGTGGTGCTCTGCGTGGTCGGCTCCTATGCCATCCACAAGAATTTTGTCGACGTCGTCATCATGATGATCTTCGGCGTTCTGGGCTACTTTTTCCGCAAGTTTGACCTCAACCCCGCCGCCGTCGTGCTCGCGCTGATCCTCGGGCCGCTCGGCGAGAAGGGTCTGCGCCGTTCGCTGCTCCTTTCCAAGGGCAACCCGGCGATCCTTTTCTCGACCCCGATCTGCTGGGTGCTGGTTGTGATGTGCGTCTTCGGCATCCTCTCTCCGATCCTGATGGATCACATGGAGAAAAAGTCGGTCGAGCGGGCGGGCGGAGACATGCCCAACGAGACCGGGGACGACCCGGTGCGAACCACCGATTAAGTAAAACGAAGGCAGGTGAAGGGAAAGCATGCATCTCTTGGAGCTCGATTGGGCTGCGGTGGCTGTCTACCTGCGGCAGATGAACCTGACATCGATCCTCCTGCGGTTTGTTTTGGCCACCGTCTGCGGCAGCGTCATCGGCTTTGAGCGCGGAAAAAAACGCCATGCGGCGGGGCTGCGCACCCACATTGTCGTTTGCATCGGCGCAATGTCCGCGATGCTGGTCAACCAGTACATCGTTACTTATTTTAACCCCAACTCGGACCCCGCGCGGATGGGGGCGCAGGTCATCAGCGGCATCGGCTTTTTGGGAGCCGGAACGATTGTCATCACCGGCCACCAGCGGGGGCAGCAGGTCAAGGGACTGACCACCGCCGCCGGTCTTTGGGCCTCAGCCTGCATGGGGCTGGCAATCGGGGTCGGCTTCTACGAGGGGGCGATCATCATGTGTATCTTCCTCTTTTTGGTGATCGTAAGCCTCAACCAGCTCGACGAGCGTTACCTCAAGGCCACCTCCACGCTGCGGATCTATCTGGAGTATTCCAGCGCGGTTCCCTTCTCCACCCTGCTTCGCGCCCTGCGGCAGGAGGGGTGGCATATGACCTATGTTGAGCATCTCAACCGGGAGGCTCCGGGTCAAAGCAACGAAATCCTGCTGGATCTCCAGCGCTCCGGCAGGGACAGCAACCCCTCGGATGTCATTGAGATCATCCGCAATGTTGACGGGGTGCTTTTTGTCGAGGATCTCTGAGCCGTGGCTCTTGCAGAAAACGGCGCCCGTCCAAC
>CAZVAV010000010.1:0-11243 GCA_964625135.1 uncultured Oscillospiraceae bacterium
AACAGACACGGCTGGTGGCCGTGCCTGCACCGTAATTTATATTGTAGGAGGTGATGCAAAAGCGGAGAGGGAGGATGGCGCTGGGGAAAGGCAGGGCGGGCACGGTTCTCGTCCATTGACCGAAGGAAGCAAGGGTAGGCGAGCGGTTGGTATTAAAAACCATGATGGAGGAAATGAAATGAAAGAGATGAAGGCGGGGGTTGTGGCGGTCTTTGGGGTGATCAACGGGTGCCTGGGGACGCTGGCGCCGGTGGTTTATCTGCTGCTGTCGTTGCAGATTGCCGATTATGCGACCGGAATTGCGGCGGCGCCGTACCGGGGCGAGGTGCGCAGCTCGGATCGGGGGCTGCGGGGCATTGGAAAGAAGGTTTCGATGCTGCTGCTGGTGGCGCTGGGCGGTTCGCTCGACTGGCTTTTGCTGTACGCGTCGCGGACAATCGGGCTGAGCGCGCCGTTTAAGTGCCTGTTCGCGGCGTTGGTGGCGGTCTGGCTGGTGGCCAATGAGATGATCTCGATCCTCGAAAACGTCGGGGATATCGGGGTCGAGCTGCCGCCCTTTTTGATGCCGCTCATTCGCTGGATCAAGGCCGGAACCGAGGCCGCGGCCGGCA
Source organism: uncultured Oscillospiraceae bacterium (assembly GCA_964625135.1). GTDB lineage: Bacteria > Bacillota > Clostridia > Oscillospirales > Ruminococcaceae > Yanshouia. The sequence goes on from CAZVAV010000010.1 coordinate 612, forward strand.
GCGAGCATCTTGAGGAGCAGGCACCGCAGCAGGCGATTTTATCCGGGCTGCAACCCAAGGGGGAGAAACCATGATCAGGGGAATCGATGTATCGGAGCATCAGGGGGCGATTGACTGGGCCGCCGTCAAACAAGGCGGCGTGCAATTTGCCGTTGTGCGGGCTGGCTGGACCCATTACGAGGGCGGGCTGACCTGCGACGATCGCTTTTGCGAAAATAGTAAGGGCGCGGCCAGGGCGGGGATTCCCACGGGGGTGTATGCCTACGGCTATGACCTTTCGCCCGAGGCGGCCAAAATCAGCGCAAAAAAGCTGATCGAGGCGATAGAGGGCTGTCGTCTGGAATATCCCGTCTGCTACGATCAGGAATATGAGCCGCGGGTGCTGGCTCTTTCGCGGCAGGTTCGCACCGATATCTGTAAAGCCTTTTTGGAGACGGTGCAGGACGCGGGCTATTACGCGATGCTTTATGCAAGCAAGGACTGGCTGGAAAACCGAGTTTATGACGAGCAGCTGACCGGCGTTGATAAATGGGTGGCTCAGTACGCTTCCGCCTGCACCTATTCGGGAAGCTATGGAATCTGGCAGCACGGGGTAATCGGGTCACAGGGGGTGAAGGGAAAGGCGTATACCATTTCCGGCCGGGTCGAGGGAGTAAATGCCAATTGCGATGTCAATTTCGCCTATCAGGACTACCCCGCAATCATAAAAAAGGCGGGATTGAACCATCTGGGAAAGGGGCAGGAGGCTGCCGAACCGGATTACAGGGCGCTCTGGAGGGCGGCCAAAAATGAGATTTCGACGCTGCGTCCAAAAGCCGAAAAATACGATCAGATTGCCAAAATCATAGAGCAATAACCGACGGAATATTTTGTCGAAGCAGGGGCAAAATGTCGCACAAAATTAATTCCCAATATTTGTATGTAACAGATATTTACATTTATTTGTTTTTATGTAAAAATATATCTTAAAAGTAAATAATATGCAGACGGGAGTGTTTTGATTGTACGAGATGACCCAAAGCGGGACGGCTGAGGAATTGGTTTTCGGGATCAAGGGCTACGGAGAACGGTTCGACGACCTTTCAAAAAATCGGGCGGCGGTGGAGGAATTGATTACGCTCTGTAACCGGGAAGGCTTGGCGCCGTGGCAGCTGCGGGACATCGCGGAGGATTTTGTACAGCAGGACGCGATGCTGTATGAGGCAAGCGTCGCGTTTGCTGTAACCGTTCTGCAAAAAACGAAATGGGGTCGGGCTGTGCCCGGCTCCTTTTCCGTTGAGAGAGGAATGCTGTTTGGCGCGGGGCGCTTGCTGTGCGATTTTGGATGTGCTATCATGGGGGGAGAAAATGCAAGACGCAAAACCGCCGTATCGGGCGGGAGAAGGGAGAAAAGCATGAATTACTTGGAGCTTGATACCCCGAGCCTTTTGATTGACCGGGAGCTTCTGACCCAAAATCTCAGGCGGATGCAGAACTATGCCGATCGCAATCAGGTGGCGCTGCGCCCGCACACGAAAACGCACAAATCCCCCGACATTGCCCGGATGCAGCTTGACGCGGGCGCGGTGGGAATCGCCGTTGCCAAGGTCGGAGAGGCTGAGGTGATGGCCGCGCATGGGATTCGTGACATCTTTATCGCCAACGAGATTGTGGGGCGACCAAAGCTCGAACGAATCCGGCGGCTTGCCCAGGGGGCGGAGGTTTCGTTCGGGGTCGATTCGCCCTGTCAGGTTTTGGCGGCGGGAGAGGTCTTTGCGGGCGACCCAAAGCCCGCGCGGGTGCTGGTTGAAATTGAGGTCGGCGAGGGGCGCTCGGGGGTGATCGAGGAGGCGGATTTTCTCGCACTGCTCGACACGATTCGGGATACGCCGAACGTTTTGTTTTGCGGAATCTTTTCGCACGACGGCAACAGCTATTCGGCGGAGAGCATCGACGCCTGCCGGGTGCTTTCGCTTGAGGCGCAGCGCCGGACGCTGCGCTTTGCCGCGCTGGCGGCGGCGCGGGGGATGCCCGCGTTGACGGTGAGCATCGGCTCGACCCCGCCGTTTACCAATGAGTTTCCGGTGCTCGACGGCATCACTGAGCTGCGGGTGGGAACCTATGCGCTGATGGACGCCTCGCAGGGGGCGGCGGTCGGGACGCTGGCGCACTGCGCCGCTACCGTACTGGCTACCGTGATCAGCAGGCCGACCGCCGAGCGGGTCATTTTGGACGTGGGCGCGAAGGGTCTGACCATGCAGAGCCGGAGCGTGGGAATCTGCGCGACCCCCGGCAAGGGGACGCTGGCCGATTTTCCGGGTGTGACCCTCGATGCGGTCTTTGATGAGCACGGCATCATCTACAATCGGGCGTTTCGGGAGGCGGTGTCCGTCGGGGACAAGGTGCGGGTGATTCCGGTACATATCTGCCCGGTCTGCAATCTCTATGATACGGCGTATCTGATCTCGGACGGCGAGGTGGTTGGCGAGCTGCCGATTGCCTGCCGGGGCAAGCTGCAATAACAACAAGATCCCGGCTTTCCGTATATGCGGAGAGCCGGGATCTTGTTTGAGCTTTTTGTTGCTTAATGAGAGACGAAAAGCAAAACAAGTAACGTGAAAGGAGATGGAAAGCATCGCACAAAAGAAAAACGCGGGCGTCACCGCCGAGCGGGTGATCGGCGAGCTGGCTGCGGTGGCGTTTGCCAACGCGAGCGATTATGTCGAGGTGACCGACGAGGGCAGGGTGAAGATCCGGCCGACCGAAAAGCTTACGAAAAAAAAGCGGGCGGCAATTGTCGGAATCCGAACCGCCTCGGGCGGGATTGAAATCAAGCTGGGAAATAAGCTGCAGGCGTTGCAGATGCTCGGGCGCTATCTCGGGGCGTTTGAGCCGGACGCCGACATCGAGGATCTGGAAGCGGCACGGGCGGAGGTGTTTTGTGATGGCGGTCAATCGTAGCAGCCGGCTGGCATTCTGCTTTGGCGAGAAGCACCGGGCGTATATGCGCGGCTGTCTTGACGCGGCGGTCTGCGTGGCCGAGGGCGCGGTGCGCTCGGGGAAGACGGTGGATCATGTGTTTGTGCTCGCGGCGCTGCTGGAGGACGCGCCCGACCGGCTGCATCTGGCGACCGGCTCGACCCTCGCGAACGCCCGGCTCAACATTGGCGCCTGCAACGGCTATGGACTGGAGGCGCTGTTTCGCGGCCGGTGCCGCTGGGGGAAATATCAGGGAAACGAATGTCTGCGAATCCAAACCGGCACGGGAGAGAAGATCGTTATCTTTGCGGGGGGCGGCAAGGCCGACAGCTACAAAAAGATCAGGGGAAATTCCTATGGGATGTGGATTGCGACCGAAATCAACCTGCACCACGACAGCATGATCAAGGAGGCGCTGAACCGCCAGCTCGCGGCCAAGCGGCGCAAGGTTCTTTGGGATTTAAACCCCGAGGGGCCGGGGGCGGCGATCTATACCAATTACCTCGACCGGTATGCAGAAAAGGCGGCGGCGGGAGAGTTCCCCGGCGGGTACTGCTATGAGCATTTCACCATCCGGGACAACGCGGCGCTCCCGAAAGGGCGGATGGAGGAGATCGCGGGGCAGTATGATCAGAACAGCGTCTGGTACCGACGCGACATTCTTGGAGAACGCTGTGCCGCCGAGGGACTGGTGTATCCGATGTTTGATTCGGCGCGGCATGTGGCCGACTGCAAGGGGCGGCAGGGAGAGTGGTACCTTTCGATCGACTACGGCACCGCCAACCCCTGCTCGATGGGGCTTTGGGTTCTGGAGGGGGGGCGTGCCGCGCGGGTGGCGGAGTTTTATCACGATGGCCGAGCGGCGCGCCGCGCGATGACCGACGAGGAATACTACCGCGAGCTGGAGCGGTTGGCGGGGGGAAGATGCATCCAGCATGTGATCGTCGATCCGTCCGCCGCATCACTGATTGAGTGCATCCGGCGGCACGGGCGGTTTCGCGTCCGGGGGGCACAGAACGCGGTGATTCCCGGCATTCGTACGGTGGGCTCGATGCTCGAGGCAGGGCGAATCGTGATCGATCCGTCCTGCCTCGACTGCATCCGGGAATTGCAGAGCTATCGCTGGGCCGAGGACGGAACCGATCGGGTGATCAAGGAGCATGACCACGCGATGGATGAGATGCGCTATTTTTGCTACACGGTGCTGCGGCGCGAGCCGTGGGAGGAAAACGAAAGGGAGGAGACGCCATGATCGAAAAATGGCTTGCATGGACAAAGCAGGCGGCGCGAGCTCGGATACGTCCGCCGCTCGAGGCCGCCGCGCCGGACGGGCGGATGGCGGAGGCAATCGCCCTCTGGTGCGGCCTGTACCGGGGGGAGGCGCCGTGGCTGATTGCCAAGGGGTCCGCGGGCGCGGGGCTGGGATTAGCCGCGGCAATCGCCGGTGAGCTGGCGCGGCAGACGACGCTGGAGCTGGAAACCCAGATCACCGGCTCGGCGCGGGGGGAGTTTCTCAACAGCCAGTACCGCGCGATGTTGAAAACTCTGCGTCAAGCGGTGGAGCTGGGCTGCGCCGGCGGCGGGATGATTCTCAAGCCCTATCCCGACGGGCGGGGGGGGATTGCGGTGCAGGCAATCGGGGCGGACGGCTTTGTTCCGACCGGATTTGACAGCAGGGGGGCGCTGACCGGAGCCATTTTTCGCGAGACGGTGCGGGTGGATGGGGTGGTGTACACCCGGCTCGAAGCCCATTTTCTTGAAAATGGGCGGTATACGGTTGAAAACTCGGCGCTGCGTTCGGCAAAGCCGGGTGCGGCGGGGGAGCCGGTTTCGCTTTCGGCGGTGCCCTGCTGGGAGGGGCTCTCGGAAAAAACCGTGCTGGAGGGGGTCGTGCGGCCGCTCTTCGGGTATTTTCGCCCGCCGCAGGCCAACTGGATCGACCCGCTGTCTCCGCTCGGGGTATCGGTCTATTCGCGCTCGGTCGATTTGCTCCGGCAGGCGGACGAGCAGTGGGAGAGGATTCTTTGGGAATTTGAAGGAGGGGAGCTGGCGGTCGACGCCTCGGAGGATTTATTCCGGCTGACCGAGAGCGGGCGCTATCGCCTGCCCCGGGGCAAGGAACGGCTGTTTCGGGTTCATGATGTCTCGGTGATGGAGGCACGGGGAAATTTTTTGGAAACCTTCTCCCCGGCGCTGCGGGATCGGTCGCTCTTCAACGGGCTCAATCAGATGCTCAAGCGGATTGAGTTTCAATGCGGGCTGGCGTATGGAACCATCTCCGATCCGCAGCTGGTGGAAAAGACCGCCGAGGAAATCCGGGCGGGCAAGCAGCGCAGCTATGCGACGGTGACCGATTTACAGCGCGCGCTGCAAACGGCGCTGGAGGAGCTGGTCGACGCGATGGACAGCTGGGCCGGACTGCTGCGGCTGACTCCGCCGGGGGCGTACAGCCTGAGCTTCCACTGGGACGATTCGATTGTGACCGACGCCGAGAGCGAGCGGGCGAGGGATTTGCAGGAGGTTCGCGACGGGCTGATGCAGAAATGGGAGTATCGCGCCAAATGGCGGGGGGAGGACGAGGCAGCCGCCAGAAGGATGGCGGAGTAGAAACGGGAGGCTCTGTTTATTTTGCCCTGGGCATGGCGTAAAACTGCCCGCCGCACGGGATGCGACCCCAGAACAAAGCGTAGCGGAGAAAGGAGATTGTATGAAGCAGGAGGAGCTGTTGGCGCTCGGCCTCGGGGAGGAGCAGACAAATGCCATTCTGGCGCTGCACGACGCGGAGGTTGAGAGGCACAAAAACGAGGCGGCGGGGCTGCGCACCCGTGTGGAGGAGATGCAGGGGGCGCAGGGCGAGGCCGCGCAGCTGAGGGAGCGTTGCCGTGCGCTGGAGGCGCAGGCTGCGGGACAGGCCTATCGTCACGCCGCCGAACAGGCGCTGGAGGCGCTGCGCTTTACCTCGAAGGGGGCGCGCGGCGCGTTTGAGCGAGCCCTTTGTGATCGGGGCTTGCCGGTTGGAGAGGACGGCTTTTGCGAGGAGGAATACCGCGCGTTTTTATCGGAGTATCAGGCCGACGATCCCGGCGCGTTCGAGGGGGATGCCCCCGCGCCGCGCTTTGTCGGCCCCACGCCGGGGGCTGCGCCGTCCCATGATCCGCACACGCAGGCAAACGACGCGCTGCGTGCGTTACTGAGAAGAGAGTAAATCAGAAGAGAATAAAACCGATGGCTCTGCCCAAAGCGGAGCCGCAACAGAAAAGGAGATTCAAGATGACCATGATTTCAAGACAGGCCGCCGAGGCGCTTTTTCAGGAGCAGGTCGTTTCGACCGTATTGCAGGATACCCCGAAATCGTCGGTGTTTATGGGCCTTGCCCGCAGGCTGCCCAATATGACCGGGCGGCAGACCCGTGTGCCGGTGCTGGACATGCTGCCGATGGCCTACTGGGTCAACGGCGATACCGGCATGAAGCAGGTGAGCGCCCAAGGCTGGGACAATGTCTATCTGACCGCCGCCGAGCTGGCGGTCATCGTGCCGATTCCCGAGGCGGTGCTCGATGACGCAAGCTTTGACATCCTCGGCGAGGTGACCCCTCGGGTGGCCGAGGCGATCGGACAGCGGGTCGACGCGGCGGTGCTGTTTGGCACCAACCGCCCGTATGAGTGGGACGCCGACCTGATTTCCCGCGCACGGCAGGCGGGCAACAACGTTTCGCCCGGCGCATCTCCCGATTACTACGACCTGATTATGGGGGAGGACGGGCTGCTCGCTAAAATCGAGCGGTTCGGCTACATGTCAACCGGTGCGATCGCTTCGATGGGGATGCGCGCGAGGCTGCGCGGGATTAAGACCACCGACGGTCAGCCGATCTTCAAGACCGATATGCAGGGCGCGACCCAGTATGCGCTTGATGGCGCGCCGATGTACTTTCCGCAGAACGGCGGCTTTGATTCCGGGGTGGCGCAGCTCATCGTCGGCGATTTTTCGCAGGCGGTTTATGCCATCCGGCAGGACATCACCGTCAAGATTCTTGATCAGGGAGTGATTCAGGATCCGTCGACCAAGGCCATCGTCTACAACCTTGCCCAGCAGGACATGATTGCGCTGCGGGTGGTGTTTCGCATGGGCTGGGCGCTGCCGAATCCCGCGACCCGCATTGACGGCGCACGGCTTGGCTGCCCGTTTGCCTACCTTGAGCCCTCGACCGCGGCGACCAGCTATAAGCTTTCGGTGACGGTCAACGACGGAACCGACGCCATGAAGGGCGCGGTGGTGGAGGTCAACGGGATGCGCAGGACAACCGACGCGAGCGGTCTGGCGGAGTTTTCGCTCTTTCCCGGCAGCTACACCGTCAAGGCCAAGGCCGAGGGGTATCGCCCGGCGAGCGCGTTGGTCGCGGTGAGCAGCAAGGCGGAGACCAAGACGCTTTCGCTGACCGCGATGGGGTAAACGAGGATGGTATACGCGGATTATTCCTATTACCGCTACCCCTATCTGGGGACGCGGATCGCCGAGAAAAGCTTTGACCGGCTGGCGGCTCGGGCGAGCGCCTATCTCGACCGGATCACCTCCCAGCGAGCCGTGCGGTTTGCCGAGTACGCTTCGGTTCAGCTTGCCTGCTGTTCGGTTGCCGACGCGATGGCCGAGGCCGAGGCGGGGCGGATCAGCAGCGAGATGGTGGGCAACTGGTCGCGAGCCTACCGGCTGGATGATTCGAGCGAGGGGCGCAGGCTCTATGAAGCCGCCGCCCTCTATCTCGATGGAACGGGGCTGCTGTACCGGGGGTGCGACTGATGCTTGGGCAGACGGTGACCCTCTACCACCGAACCCAGACGGTGGACGGCTGCGAGGTTTCGGAGCATTGGAGCCGCTTTGTGCTCGACGGCGTATTTTTTGCCGCCACGACCGGCGAGCGGGTCACCGGAAAGGGCGCGCACGCCGACGCGGGCGGGGTGCTGCTGATTCCGTTTTTGGGGCACGAGGCCGAGTACCGCTCGCCCGGTGAATATGCTGGGGAGGGCTGGACCGTCGAGGAGGGGGACAGCATTCTGGAGGGGGCGTGGGATTATGAAATCCTGCGCTCCCAGAGTGAGCTGGAAGCGCTGGGCCCGGTAAGCACCGTGACCTCGATTCGCAGGCTGCCGTTTGGGGCGCTGGCGCATTGGAAGATCTGGTGCGATGGCAGCCAGTATTAAGGGGGGATTGGATGAGCATCATCCGGGCGCTGCGGGAGTTTCTCGCCGGGTGCCCCTGCCTCGGGCTTCTGACCGGCGGAATCAAGACCGACTGGACCGACGCGGCGGGGGACTATGCCGTTTTGCCGTTGGGTGAGACGGTGATTGAGCGGTATATGGACGGCGCACAGCGAGTTCAGTATCAATGCCAGCTCGCGGCGCGGCGCTTTACCAAGGCAGATCTGGAGCGGGTGGAAAACGCTGAATTTTTTGAGGCGTTTTCCCGCTGGATTGCCGAACAGGATGCGGCGGGGCGTTACCCCGCGCTTGGGGAGGGGCGGTGCGCCGAAGCGCTTACCTGCACGGGCGGTGCGCTCGTCTCGCTGAATGAAACCGGCAGAGAGGGCAGCTACCGTGTTTTACTGACAATGGAATATGAGAGGAGAAAAGTATGAGAAAGCCAAAGAACTATAACCGGGTGTTTTTAATTGATATCGGGAGCGCCGATACCCCGAACATTGTACCGCTGGCGGCGGGAATTACGTCCCACGGGTCGAGCATCTCGGAAAGCACCGAGAAATATTACTACATGGATCAGCGGGGCACCGCCGAGACCGATCTGACCGGGCAGGAGGTGTCCCGCAGCTTTTCGGGGCATCGGATTAAGGGGGATGCGGCGCAGGACTACATCCTCGACGAGCTGCTCTACGATCTCGACGGGAGAAGCGTCACCTTTTACGACTACGACGATATGGTCACCGGAGGGCCAAACGGCTGGAAGGGCAGCGCGGTGATCCAGATTGCCGACGACGGCAGCGGAGATACCGCCGCGCGGCAGAACATCTCGTTTACCCTCTATCTCAGCGGCAAGCCCGAGCGCGGAACGGTTGCCCTTGCGAGCGGGGTTTACCAGTGGACGCCCAAGGCGTAAGGAGGCGGCATGGGATTTTGCTTTCAGGAGCGCCCGGGGTTGGAAATCTGTGGGCGGTGCTATGAGGTCGACCTTGCCGACGTGGGGTTTATCGAGGCGGTGGTGAGCGATTTTTCCGGGCTGATCGGAGAATATGAGACGCTTGCCGCGATGCGAGGTCAGCTTTCGGTGTCCGAAGCAGCGGGGCTTTCTCCCGAGGCGGCCACCGAGCTGGCCAACCGACTGACCGACTGCAATCGGCGCTTGATTTTCCTTGCACGCGGGTTTATTGAAAAGACGCTGGGCGAGGAGGCCTATGCCGATATTTTTGCGGGCCGCCGTCCCAACAGCGCCGACCACGTCGAGCTGTGCACCTATATTTACGAGGCGGCGATCAAAAGCCGGGAGGGGGTGGTGAGCCGCTATGTCCTGCCCGATCAGCCAAACCGGAGCGCCCGCCGCGCCGCCAAAAAGCCTGACAGCCGATCAAAGAAAGCTTCCGATTGAGACCGATTTTCGGCGGTGGCTCGGGTTCTGGCGGGTGATGACCGCCGCCGATCTGACCGTCTATGAAAAACAAAACATCGCCCTGCTCAACACCTTCGGGGAGCTTCCCGTGGACGCCGAGGGAGCGATGCGCGAGGCGCTTTGGTTTTATCTCTGCGGAAGGGAGCCCTCCGGCGAGCCGTTACGTGAGCGGCTGCTCGACTGGGACGCGGACTGGCTCTGTATCTGGGCCGATTTTCGGCTCTATGCGGGGATCGATCTCGACCGCGCGCGGCTGCACTGGTGGCGGTTCATGGCGCTCTTTGAGAGCCTGCCGAAGGACAGCGGCATCAAGCGCCGGATTTCAATCCGCTCGATCGATCTCGGAGAGATCAAGGAGCACCGGCTGCGCGAGGAGTACCGCCGAATGAAGGAGGCGGTCGCGCTTGACGGGCTTGAGGAGGACTGGGACGAGGTTTATCGGGAGATGCAAAGCTGAGGATCAGAGGCGCTGCTTTCGCTCGTCGAATTCCTCCTGCGTGATCAGGCCGCCCTCAAGAAGGGATTGGAGGCTTGCGAGCGGGATGTCCTGCTGCTGACCGGGGTGGTCGATGTCGATGGGGCGCTTGGGTGGGTGGTTTTGCCGGCGGCGTATCGCGAGAAAGACGCCGAGCAGCGGCACCCATACCGGGAACAGCAGCAAAAAGAGAAAGAGCCACACCGCGAGGGAAAGGGTGTAATCCCCAAGCTCCTTTCCCGAGCGCTGCTCGATGCTGCCATCCGCTTTCTTGAGGGTCAGCAGCTTGTCGGCATCCTCATGAATCTTTGCAAAGGGTGAGGAGAGGGTTTCCGCCTGATCTGCGGGATAAAACCACATGGTATGTAGGAAATAGCCATCGTTAAGCACCGCTTTGATCGCTGCGAATAGCTCGTCATCGGTGGGCTCGGAATAAAACACCATCTTATAGGTGAGGCACTCTTTTCGATCCTGTGTGTAAAGCTGCCGATCGGCAATTGCAAATTTGGAAAGATCGGGTTCGGGTTTTGGTTGTTGACAGGCACAGAGGATTAGAAGAAAAGAGAGGAGGAGGGCGGTAAGCTTTT
>CAZVAV010000010.1:11343-13783 GCA_964625135.1 uncultured Oscillospiraceae bacterium
CAGGCACAGAGGATTAGAAGAAAAGAGAGGAGGAGGGCGGTAAGCTTTTTCAACAGAGGTCACTCCTTTGGGGTTTGATGGGGCACATATTTATTCAATGGATGAGGCATTGTCGGGGTATAGAGCATCTCGATGCTCCACAAGGCCGCCGGTACGCTTGAGGGTCAGACTGCCGTTATTCTCTTCTCGGATTTTTCCGACTGTATACATACTGCTTACCTCTTCGGATTTACGATAAAAGAAAAAGTCATGTAGGTCGTATCCGTCATCAAGAAGAAATTGGGCAACAGACAACAATTCGTTGTCTGTGCAATCAGGGGAAAGAATAATTTTGTATGTGCAGTGTTCCTTTCCGGGTAAAGAATTGACACTGGATTCGGCGATTTGATATTCCGGGAGAGGGGTGGCCGGTGGCTCGGATGATTTGCAGGCACAGAGGATTAGAAGAAAAGAGAGGAGGAGGGCGGTAAGCTTTTTCAACAGAGGTCACTCCTTTGGGGTTTGGTGGGGCTTTTTCCATGCAATATTTAAGTGTGGATGGGCGCCCGAACTATTTTTTGATCGGGCGTTGCACCGTGTTTCCCCCTTTTTTCTTGAGGGTTAGTATATCATCAGCATCCTGCTCGGCCATCGCGACAGTGTAACGACCGTTAACCTCTTCGATGGTATTGTAAAACCATACTGTGTGCAGATAATAGCCGTCATCGAGGACAGCGCCAATGGCTGCGAACAGCTCATCATCAGTGGGTTCGCAGGAGACGATCATCCGATATGAGAGGCATTCCTTTCCATCCTGGATGTAAAGCTGCTGATTGACAATTTCAAATTTGGAGAGATCGGCAGTTTCAGGCTGTTGACAGGCACAGAGGATTAGAAGAAAAGAGAGGAGGAGGGCGGTAAGCTTTTTCAACAGAGGTCACTCCTTCGATGTTTTCACCATTATATCACATTTTTGGAAAGGAGGGTGAAAAAAATAGGCAATTTGTCAGGAGAAGAAAAGGTGAGCGTTGATCTTGTTATCAACACAAAGGAGCTTGAGCAGGCGATGCAGCGGCTGGAAAAGGCGATCAAGGGGTCGCTGACAGATGGCTTGGCTTCGGCACAGAAAAATGCGGACGAGCTGAAGCAATCGTTGGAAAAGGCGGCGGCTCCCGCTGAAAAGCTAAAAAATTCCTTTGACTATAAAACGGCCGGCATTGAAAAGCTGACCCAGCGGCAGGGGGATTTGCAAAAGGAAATTGACCGCTGCCGGGAACAGCTGGTCAAGTTTAATCAGGAAAAGCTAAAGCTCGATGAGCAGTATTTCAACCAGAAGATTGGCAAGGAACCGTTTGAGGAGCTACGGAAAAAGGTGTTGGAAACCGAGGAGGCGTTGTCCGATTTTCAACAAGCGCAGCTGGATACGACGATTGCGATCGCACGGTGCGGGAGCGCTTCGTCAACCTCCTCGGAGCAGGTGGAGGATTTTGCGGTCAGCGAGAGCAACGCCGCCGAGCGTGCCCAGCAATTGCAGGGCAACACCAAGGACGCCGCTGATCAGGTGGAGAGCTTAGGGGGCAGCACCCAAAATGCCTCTTCAAAAATTGGTCAGCTGACCTCGTCGATGGAGTCGCTGCTGTCTCGCGGTGTTGACAAGGTAATGTCCGGGTTTCAGGCGGCGGGAAGCTCGTTTCTGGAATTTGGAGAGGGGATGCTCAAGGCCCGGATTGTACTGGATGAAACGGTTTTGAGCTATGACGCCGCCCGGGAGGCAATCCTAAGAATTTCACGCGAGACGGGGGTTGCGACCAACCAGCTTGTCGACGGAATGTACCGGGCGCTGGACACGGGAGTGAAGGAGGGTGGGCTTGAAGGCTTTCTTGATACCGCAGCGAAGCTGTCGGTGGCGGGGCTGCTTGACATGAACACCGCCGTTGAACTGCTGACCTCCACGATGAAGAGCTATGGGATGGAGGAGACGGAGGCGGCTGCAATTTCAGACAGGCTTTTGTACGCGCAGCAGGAGGGGAAGGTTACCGTCGGGGATCTTGCGCTCGGCTTTTTGGAGCTTGGCCAAAGCGCGCAGGACACCGGTGTTTCGCTGGAGGAAAATCTTGCGGTTTTGATTAGCCTGACGGCTGGCGGGGAGAGGTCATCGGAGGCAGTTTCAGCGTTGCAGCAGGTCATCGAGAGCATTGTTTCACCGTCCGCCGAAGCGACGGCGGAGGCCGAGCGGCTGGGGCTTGCCTTTGACGCGCAGGCGCTGCAAAGCAAGGGGCTGACCGGAATGCTCGACGAGCTTGGAGAAAGGGTGGGGAACGACGATGAGGCGATGCAACGGCTTTTTGGCTCAACCGAGGCGGCAAACGCGGTGATGGCGTTAACCGGCGAGGAGGCTGGGCTGTTTGCGGAGCATCTGCGCGGGCTAAGCAGCGCGAGCGGAACCACCAAGGAGTCGTTT
>CAZVAV010000011.1:0-13186 GCA_964625135.1 uncultured Oscillospiraceae bacterium
TTTCATCAAAATCACCTGTTATGGCTGAAATGGCCGGAGTTGGCGATGGGCTCGATGGTGCTGACCCAACGGTTGGTGTAGTTAAAGAAGCCAGCGATAAAGGCGGCCTCAAGAATTTCGTGGTCGTCAAAGCCCGCCTCACGCAGGCGCTCGACCTGATCGGCATCGATCTCGGCGGGGCGGGTGGTAACATACCACGCGTAATCACAGAGCGCCCGCTGCTTTCGGGTCAGCTTGGCCGAGCGGTAATTGTAGCAAAGCTTATCCACCCACTCGGGGTTTTTGGTGTAGCCGCGCAGCGCGTCGCCGTGGGTGGTCAGGCAATAGGAGCAGCAGTTGGCCGACGAGACAACCACCCCGATCATCTCCTTATCGGCGTTGGAGAGGTAGCAGGTCTCGGGATTAAACAGGCTGCCCTTAAAGTTCAGAAAGCCGATGTACTGGGACGCATTGAGAGGCAGAACCTGAAAGAGGTTGTTGATGAATCCCCAGTTCTGTTCCATCGTCTTGACATTTTCGTCAAAGACCGCGTACTCCGCGTCGGTCATTTCCTCCCGCTTGGGTGCTTGCAGCAGGGAAAGCTGTTCGTCAAATTGCAGGCTCATAAAAATTTCCTCCTCATCAATGATACATTTGTTTGTCCCGTCAGGCGGGGCGGGTAAAAGCAAAATCAGGCATGGGCGGGCATCGCTTGTGTCGGCCCAGCCAGAATTGCCGGAATATTCAGCTCAAGAATCGTCTGGGGAATCTTCGCACTTTTTTTGATGCCGGAAACAAGAGGTGAGGATTGCAGCAGACTGGAGGAGGTGCTCATACTTTCCAGCTCCTCCACCGACAGCACCTCGTCGACAACCAGGCTCAACCCGCTGGCCTCATTGAGCAGCAGCACCATTTCACGAAAAATGTGGGAGCGGAAAATTTCCTTTGACTCATCCAGCAGCCCAAGAATCAGCGGCATATTCTGGTCGCGGACGCGGGAAAGAATCGCTTTCAGGCATTCCGCTCGTGTGCAATGGATGCAGTCCTGACTGCATTTTGCTGCCTCAAGCGCCGACTCGTGCAGCTGGCGATGGGGCTCCTCGATTTTTTTCAGATGGAACAGGACGGCGTTGTTGTCCGAGGAGAAGCTGTCGTACCATTTTCCGAAGGCACATAGGTGCGGATCGGTGGCAAGGGTAAATGGGCGCTTCTCGGTCAGCGAGCGCTCAAGCTCCTGCACCCAGCGGATATGATCCTGCTTGCGCAGATCGATCATTTCGCAGAAATCGAGATATTCCTGTTCGAGGGTTGGCTGCCCAAAGGCGGTGCGAAGATCGAGCAGCTGTACCGCTCTTCCTCTGTGCAGAAAAAGTCCTGTCACACAGGGGGGAGGATCGGGAATTTTTTCAAAGGCTGGCAGCTGCATAATCGTCTCAATATGCTGGCTGTTGACCGAATAGAACCCGCCCTTCACCTTGAAGACGATGGATGGATAGACAATTTCATTTTCGCTCATATCGATTACCCCTTCCGGTCGATGTCATTTCCATCCTTAGTGTAGCACAGTTTTTAGGGAAAGGCGAGGGGGTTTGCGCTTTATTACTGGAATTTCGCCGTATAACGCCTTGCGTTTTTAAAAGAAATTTATCAGGGGACGGCCTCTGGCCGTCCCCTGATAAAGGTTCATTTTCCTATTTTCTATTCGACGGGGCAGATGGCGAAGCAGCGGGCCGGGAAACCGGTGGCCTCCCGAACGAGCGGGAAGGCACAGAAAAGGATCGCGCCGACCGGGGGAAGCTGGTCGAGGTTCTTCATCACCTCGATCTGGAAGCGATCGGTCGCCAGAATGTAATCCTCCGCCTTAAACGGAACCTGATCGGCAAGGGTGGGCGGATCGGTATCGGCAGGCTCATGGCCAATCGCGCCGATGCCGCGCTCCTCCACCAGCCATTTGACGGCGTCAAGCTTCCAGCCGGGATAATGCGGATTGCCGTCCGCGTCGTTATTGTCGAGGTCGGCGCCCCGCTTGTACCAGTCGCTGCGCATCGCGACGAAGGAGCCCTCGGGAATTCTGCCGTAGGCCTGTTCCCATTCCTTGAGGTCGTCAATGGTCAGGGCATAGTCCGGATTTTGCGCAACCTTGGCCGAGGCGTCGACGACGCAGAGTGCGAAGGCGAGCTGCTCTGCCGGAAAATCGGCGGGGGTGCGCCCTGTTCCGTGAAAATGATTGGGAGCGTCGACATGGGTGCCGTACTGGCCGGCAAAGGTGAATTCGTGTACCCGCATCGGGGCGGCCATCTCGGGCGGGGTGCCCTCGGCGTAGTCGAACATCAGCTTTGCCTCAAGAGGCTGAAATCCATACCAGTGGGGGGTTTTGGGGCCCAGCTCGTGGGAAAGATCGACCCATTTGTACTTTGGCGATTTCAGCTCGGCGAGCTGATCCCAGAGGGTAAGATTTGCCATGTTGTTTCCTCCCTGTTTGGTTGTTTTGAACAAGTTCTTCTGCAAGATGTGCGAAAAAACCTGCAATAATTTTAGCACTGGAAAACGCTGCTGTCAAGCGCGTCCGATGCTTGCAGCGAAGAAAACAGGGGGGATTAAAACGAAACTAATAGGCGGCCTTCAGAAGTTCCTCCTCGACGGGGAAGGTCGAAACATTGCTCACCTCGGCCGAAAGAATCCCATAGGGGGCGGCGGCGTTGAGGAAAAACGCAAGGGACGAGGGGGAGCCGGTCATTTCAATGCGCAGCGCACGGTCAGATCGTCCGCAGATCATCGCGCCGTGGCTGGCGCAGAGATGGCTCGCTTCTGCGTGGGTCAGGGAATCGGCACAAAGCAAAAGGTGCAGCGTCTCATCCTCGCGGAGGGGCTGGGAGGACAGCAGCGAAACCTCACGCACCGAGCAAAGCTTGGCGGTCTGCTGCGCGATCCGGTCAAGCTGATGGGCGCTGCCCCCGACCACCACGGTCATGCGGGAATTCCCTGATTGATCCCGGGTCAGCACGAGGTTTTCCAGCGAGCAGCCCCAGCGTCCAATGATGCCACAGAAACGCGCGGTCGCGTCGGCCGCGTCGTGGGTCAGCATGGTCATCAAAAACAGCTCCTGATTGCTTTTCATCGTGATATTCCCCTTTTCCATCATAACAAAATAAAAAAATGCCTTTGTCTCTTGCTTTCAAGAGACAAAGGCATATGCTGCACTTTGCGGTACCACTCTTGTTGTCGCCCATACGGGCGACCCCTCGGTCGAAACATCGGGCCATTGCTGGCCGAATGCCGAACGTCATAACGGGCGTTATCCGTGTGAGCCTACTCGGAGCTTTCCTTTTGGTCACCTGCTCGGGGATGATCTTCGCCGCGAATCCGTCACTGTCTCACACCAACCGACAGCTCTCTGGAGACGAAATGTTACGGGTACTATTCCCTTCGTCGCATTTGTGGTCTTTTTCAATTATGCTGTTATTATATGGCGGGGCATCGCAAAAGTCAACCCCAAAACGGAAAAAATTAAAGAGAAAATTCAAGAGTGCAGCTCCCAGTCCTCCCCGGCGAGCAGCGATTCGATAAACTGCTTGGCGACACGGGGGGAGCGCCCCGAACGGCGCAGCGCGAACGCCTCGGCTCGGGCAAGCAGCGCCTCGCGGGGAAGGGTGATCTCATGCAGCTCGGCCAGCTGCGAGACAATCTCGATGTACTTTTCCTTGTCCGGCTTTTCAAAGGTCACGGTCAGCCCAAACCGGTCGGAGAGGCTGGTCAGCTCGGCGATGGTATCCGAGAGATGCAGGTCGTCCCCGTCCCGGTCGGCAAAGCTTTCCTTGACAAGGTGGCGGCGGTTGCTGGTGGCGTAGATCGCCACATTGCCGGTCTTGGAGGAAACAGAGCCCTCAAGCACCGCCTTGAGCGTGGCATAGCTGTCGTCGTCCCGGGTAAACGAGAGGTCGTCGATAAAGAGAATAAAATGCAGGGGATTGCTGCTCAGTCGGTCAAGCAGCGGCGGAATCTCGACGATCTGGCTTTTTTTCAGCTCGATCAGGCGCAGACCCTGTTCGGCCAGCTCGTTGACGACGGCCTTTACCGTTGAGGACTTGCCGGTGCCGCTGTCGCCGTAGAGCAGGACATTGGCGGCGGGGCGCCCCTCGAGCAGCGCGACGGTGTTATCGAGCACCTGCTTGCGCTGAGCCTGATAGCCGGGCAGATAGGCCAGCGTAATGGGATCGGGGTTTTGCACCGGAACCAATTGATGGTTCTCGAACAGAAACATCCGGTAATGCACAAAGCTGCCGTAGCCATAGCGGGAGATCGAAACCAGCCGTTCCCCGTAGCACGCCCTGAAATCGTGCTCGGTGACAGAATAGGAGGGCAGAAAGCCCTTGTAGCCGACCAGCTCCTTCATCTCGTCGCTGGTGATCCGGCTGATCTGCTCGAGCAGCGAAAGCTCCTGCCGAAACGCCTCCTCCAGACGGGGAGAGATGGGTCGGTTCAGGGCGAGCGCCGCCATCACCGGATTTTCATCGCAGAGAACCACCGAGAGGAGGTAGTCGGACAGATTGTCCCCGTGCTGATAGAGGGCGGCGGCAAAATCGGCATAGCGCGCCACCTTGGTGGTAACATCGCCGTGCTCGTCAAACAGCTTTTGCAGCGCCGCGACCACAGGGTCGGCAAGCAGGCTGCGAAAGATGACCAGGCTGTGCATCCGCAATCCGGGTTCATAAACTCTTGCCATAAAAACCATCCATTCCGCCGCTTCGCGTCAGCACAAATTTGAAAGGAAGCAGGCCATTTTGTTTTTATTGTAGCGCACTTCACATTCGCTGTCAAAGAATTTGGGGGCTTTCCTTTCTGAAAATTCCGTGCTATTCTGTAGGGGTTATACAAATAAAGCGGGGAGGCTTTGTCATGAAGATCATCGACGCCCATCTTCATCTCAATAAGAACGATAACTTCGATCTGCTGGGGGAGCAGGGCGGGCCGAGAAACGACCTTTCCGCCCTGCTGCGGGAGTTTGAGCGGCTTGAAATTGCCGGATGTGTCGCGATGGGAACCGGGCGGCTGGGGGAGAACCCCTGCCGAGCGGGACTTTTTAACCTCGGCGGGACGCCCGGCCCGGGAAATGACCGGTACCCGCCCGAGATCGGCTTTTGCATCGGGGTCGATCCCGAGGGGCTGCGGGCGGGGCGGCTGGAGCAGACCCTTGCGGATTACCGCCGGGTGCTGGCCAATCCGAGCTGCGTCGGCTTCAAGCTTTATCTGGGCTATAAGCCCTACTATGCCTATGATCCGGTTTATACCCCGGTCTACCAACTGGCGCAGGAATTCGATCTGACGGTGGCGTTTCACAGCGGGGACACCGCCGGCAGCACCGGGCGGCTTCGATATGCGCACCCGCTTGCCATCGATGAGGTTGCGGTGGATTATCCCGACCTGCGGCTGGTCATCTGTCATTTCGGCAGCCCGTGGATGGCCGACGCAGCGGAGGTGGTGGCGAAAAATCCCAACGTTTACACCGACCTTTCGGGGCTGGCGGTCGGCCGTCCCGAGGCTGCGGACTTTCACGCTCGTTTTTCCCATTACGTCTCTTCGCTTTCGGGCTGGCTCGCCTTCGCGGATCGGTGGGATCGCGTGCTGTTTGGCACCGATTGGCCGCTGGTCAGTCTCGAGCATTATATTGCGCTGATCGCCTCCTGTATTCCCCAACAGCACTGGGAGAAGGTTTTCTATCAGAACGCGCTTCTGGCCTATCCAAAGCTTGGAAATATCTTGGATTAATCGCCTCCCCCTCAAGCAATCTGTTTTTAGCAGTGGCATTTTGTGTGATATCAGAATAACATGAAACAGATTGGATAGAGGAGGTTTTTCGGTGATGAACCAATACCCGCCGCGCTTCTTTCTCGGCGCTCAGACCCCGCTGGGGTTTGTTTCCCGCCTCTCTGTTCTGACCGACCCTTCCCGGTTTTCACGGGTTTGGCTGCTCAAGGGAGGGACTCGTGCGAAGAGGTCGGCTTTGATCGCCCATCTTGCCGACACCGCCGAGGACGGCGGAGAGGGGGTTCATCGGGTGCTCGACCCGATCACCCCGGCGCTGCTTGACGCGGCCTTCTGGGGGCATACCGCCGTGCTTGACGCAGCAGAGCCCCACCCGGTCGAGCCCCGCTATCCCGGGGCGGTCGAGCGGGTCATCTGGCTTGGGGGCTGCTGGGAGGAACCGGCACTTGGCGCCATGCGTGCCGACCTGATCGGGCAGATCGATGAAAACGCCCGGCTGCTGGAACAGGCTCGCCGCTATCTTGGCGCGGCCGATGCGCTCTGGGGCGACCGCTTCCGGATGGCAAACGAAGCAACCGACCGCGAAAAGATCGAGCGGCAGGCCGATCGGATCGCAGCGCAGGAATTTTCCCGCGCGAGAGGAACGGCGGGAGAAGGGGTCTGCCTTCTGTCGACGACCGACGACGCCTGCGGCCCGGCGGTTGACGCGATGCAGGCGCTCGACCGGGTGGTGCTGCTTGAGGATGAGATCGGCCCCTCGGCCACCGCGCTGCTTTGTGCACTGCGTCGCCGCGCGGCGGATCGTGGGCAGCAGGTGCTCTGCGGCTTTTCTCCCTTTGCCCCCTACGAACGGCTTGAGCAGTTGATTTTCCCGGCGCTTTCGCTCGGCTTCTTTACCGTCAATGACCGGCTTGGCGCGCCGCCGTCGCCCCAGCGGGTCATCAACGCCCGGCGGTTTACCGACCGCGATGTTCTGGCTGCCTGCAAAAACCGCCTGGCGTTTCACCGCAAAGCGGCGCGTCAGATGAGTCTTCTTTCCAAGCAGACGCTCGCTCTCGCGAGAGAGAGCGCACAGCGGATTGAACGGCTCTATGCCGAGGCGTTTTATCCCGAACGGTTCGAGACGCTCTGCGACCGGCTGGCCGGAGAGCTTCTGTCCGACTGAGAAAAGCGCGGGATTGTGTCTCTCCCGGGCGAAGCAAAGGGGCTGTGCCGCCAAGCATGAAAATGCTTGGCGACACAGCCCCTAAAATTATTCCTCGAATTTGGTAACCTCGATCGAGAGCTCGTCGAGGGACTTTTGCTCGACATGGGTCGGGCTGGCGTTCATCAGCTCGCTCGCGTTCTGCACCTTGGGGAAGGGGATCACATCGCGGATCGAATCCTTCTCCAGCAGCAGCATTACCAGACGGTCAAGCCCGTAGGCCATGCCGCCGTGCGGCGGAACGCCATACTTGAAGGCGTCGAGCAGGAAGCCGAATTTATCATAGGCCTCCTCCTTGCTCATTCCCAGTGCCGTAAACATCCGGCTCTGCACGCCCGGGTCGGAAATCCGGATCGAACCGCCGCCCAGCTCAACCCCGTTTAGAACCAGATCGTAGGCGCGGGCGCGGCAGCTGCCGGGATCCTGCTCCATCTTGTCGAGGTCGTCGAGGTTCGGGCTGGTGAAGGGGTGGTGCATCGCGTAGTAACGACCCTCGTCGGGGTCGTACTCGAAGAGCGGAAAGTCGGTGACCCAGAGCAGGTCGTAGCTGTTCTGGGGGATGAGGTCGAGCCGCCGAGCCAGATTCAGGCGCAGCGCGCCGAGCGCCGCAAAGACGACCGTGTCGCGCGGGTCGGCCACCACCAGCAGGACGTCGCCGGTTTCCAGCCCCATCCGCTCATGCACCGCCGAGACCTCCTCGGGGGTGAGGAATTTCTCGAACGAGGACGAATGCGCATCGGCGGTTACGCGGGTAAAGGCGAGTCCCTTTGCCTTAAACAGCCGGACGACGTCGGTCAGCTTATCAATCTCCTTGCGGGAAAGCGTCGCCGCCGCGCCCTTGACATTGATGGCGCGCACGCTGCCGCCCGCCTCGATCGCGCCCTTAAAGACGGCGAACTCGGTGTTGGAGAGCAGGTCGGTGAGATCGGTCAGCTCCAGTCCGAAGCGGGTGTCGGGCTTGTCCGAGCCGTACCGCTCCATCGCTTCCTTGTAGGAAATGCGGCGCAGCGGAAGCGCGAGCTCGCGGCCGAGAATCTCCCCGAAAATCCGCTGCATCAGCCCCTCGTTGACCGTCTGCACATCGATCTCGTCGACAAAGGACATCTCAAGATCGATCTGGGTGAACTCGGGCTGACGGTCGGCGCGCAGATCCTCGTCGCGGAAGCACCGGGCAATTTGCAGGTAGCGGTCAAAGCCGGCGAGCATCGAGAGCTGCTTGTAGAGCTGCGGCGACTGGGGCAGCGCATAAAACTTGCCGGGATGCACGCGGGAGGGGACAAGGTAGTCGCGCGCGCCCTCGGGGGTGGGCTTGGTGAGAATCGGGGTTTCGATCTCCACAAAGCGATTGTGGTCAAAGTAATCGCGCACCAGCTTGACAATGCGGTGGCGCATCAGGATGGCCGATTGCAGCTCGGGGCGGCGCAGGTCGAGATAGCGGTAGCGCAGCCGCAGCTCCTCGTTCGTCTTGATGTTGTCCTTGATGTCAAACGGCGGGGTCTCGCTGACCGCGAGGACGCGAAGCTCCGAGACGTAAAGCTCGACCTCGCCGGTCGGGATGTCGCGGTTGACCGATTCGCGCTTTCTCAGAACGCCCTTGGCCATCAGAACATATTCGCTGCGAACCGACGATGCCTTTAAAAAGACGTCCCGGGCGGTCGAATCGTCAAAGGCGAGCTGTGCGATGCCGCTGCGGTCGCGCAGGTCGATAAAGACGAGGTTGCCGAGGTCGCGCTGCTTGGCCGCCCAGCCCGCGAGCACCAGCTCCTGCCCGATTTGGGCGGTGGTCACTTCGCCGCAGTAGGCGGTGCGCTTGAGTCCGTTCATGGTATCTGCCATTTTTATCATCGCTCCTTTTGCTGTAATGAACCATTTATTACTCGGCGGCTCCGCCGCCCGGAAAACAAAAACACCCCGCCCCCGATCGATGTCGATAAGGGGCGAGGAGGAGTCTCCGCGCGGTGCCACCCTTGTTCTGAAAAGGAAAAGACCTTTTCACTTCCTTGCCCCTTAACGCGGGGAAAACGGAGGCGTTTTGCGCCCCGGCTCCGCAACTGTCCTTCGGCCGTGCCGCGCCGGGGGCTTGCAGCCTGCCGCGCCGTCTGCGGCGCGCGACCCCCTTCTCTGTAAACGCGTAAAACCGGCCTACTGCTGTTGCATCGCAGCCGTTGGATTGGGTTATGGGAGAAGCGCTCAGCGCTTCGGATTGACGATGTTTCTCCAGTCGAGGTCGCCCTTTTCCAGTGCGTGGATCAGCGCCTCGGCGGTGGCGATGTTGGTCGCCATCGGGATCGAGTGGACGTCGCAGAGGCGAATCAGGCTCGCTTCGTCCGGTTCGCCGGCCTTCATGGTCAGCGGGTCGCGCAGAAACAGCAGCAGGTCGATCTCGTTGCAGGCGATCCGTGCGGCAATCTGCTGGTCGCCGCCCTGCTCCCCTGAAAGGAAACGGAAGATCCGAAGTCCTGTCGCCTCGGCGACGATTTTACCCGTCGTCCCGGTCGCACAGATGTTGTGCTGGCTGAGAATGCCGCTGTAGGCGATGCAGAACTGAACCATCAGCTCCTTTTTGGAATCGTGCGCGATCAAGGCGATGTTCAAGAAAAATTCCTCCTTTATGTCAAGCGGTCCGCTATCGCAGCCGGCCGGTGTTAAGCAAAACCCGTTCACCCAGCAAGCGCCGGGCAAGGTCGTCGATCTCCCCCATCGCGGGGGAGGCTTGCGGTGGGAGGATTCCGTGCGCCCCTGCCTCGGGGATGGCGGAATCCTCGGGAATAACCGAGATGAGCTGTGCGCCCACCGTGTCAATGATGGCGTCGAGATCGGGCAGGTCGGATGAAAGCTGGCGGGTCGAAAACTTGTTCACCACCAGACGCGGGGGTGTGCGTTCCAGCATCTGCGTCGCCTTGGCCGCATCCCGCACCGAAACCTGATCGGGGGTTGTTACCACCAGCGCGGCGGTGCAAAGCGAGCTTGCCACGTCAAAGCCGCGCCCAAGCCCTGCGGCGGTGTCGAGAATCAAATCGTCGTAGCAGCCGCCCAAGCCCTTGAGCAGCCCGGCGAGGTTTGAGGCATCCGGAACAAAAAAGCGATCGGAGGGCGCCGCGATCAGATGCAGGCTTCCCGTTGGCACCTGACAGATGGTGATGGCCTTGATCGGCTTGCAGCGTCCGCACAGGACGTCGGACAGGTCGTAGACCACCCGGTCGGACACGCCCAGCAGCAGGTCAAGGCCGCGCAGGCCACTGTCGAGCTCGATCAACAGCACGTTGTGATCCCGTTTGCAGAGGGCGTGAGCCAGCAGAAGGGATACGGTAGTCTTGCCGGTTCCGCCTTTTCCAGAGGTTACCAACAAAATTTTCGGCATCTCATGACCCCTTTCTGTCAAGTTTAACACAAATGCTCGCGCTTGAATAGATGGATATCCTTTAAATTTTGAAAAAATTTGCAGGAAGGTCACAGATTTTGCGCCGATTCATCCCACCGATGCGGGCAGCGGAGCCGCCGGCTCGGTTTGTGCGGAAGCAGCGGGGAGCGTGGGCTCGGCTTCGGCTGCGGACTGTTCGGGCAGCGGCGCAGCGGAGGAGGCGGGGTCCGGCTGTTCTGCCTCCTGCTCCGGGAAGAAGTAGGCGTCGAGCACCTTGCGGGCGACCGGTGCGCCGGTGTAGCCGTGCCAGCCCTTTTCGATGACCACCGCGATGGCAATCTGAGGGTCCTCGGCGGGGGCAAAGCAGATAAAGGTCGAGTTTGGAAACTCGTGGGTCTGGGGAGTTCCGGTTTTGGAGGCAACCGTCAGCGGATAGTTCCCCAGTCGGCTGTAGGCGGTGCCGCGCGGGTCGTGGGTCGCCTGTACCATTCCCTCAAAGATCGGGTCATAGAGGCTGTCCGGCAGACCCAGATCGCTTAGAACCTCTGTTTTGGGCGTTTCAAGAACGTCGCGCCAGTCGTAATAGGAGGAGATCGACTTGACCAGCTTGAGGCGGGTGCGAACCCCCCTGCGGGCGATGGTGGCGCAATAGTTGGCGAGCTGTACCGGGGTATAGCCGTTGTCGAGCTGGCCGATCGCCGCCTGCAGCGCGTCGCCGGGAAAGACGGTGTCCGGGTCGCATTGGGTGCCGCTCGCCTCGGAAAGCTCGATGCCGGTCAGAGAGCCGAGCCCCAGCGCACGGGCGTATTCGTTGATGCGCTCGATGCCCAGCTGCCGCCCCGTATCGTAAAAAAAGACGTTGCAGGAGTGGCGCAGCGCGTCGGTTACGGTAAAGAGGCCGTGATAGCCCAGACAGGTCGGCTGATAGCCCGGCGCGTAAAAGGTGTAGACGTGCTGGCAGTTCACCTTGGTTTCCGGGGCGATCACGCCCTCGGCCAGTCCCGCGATGCCGGTGACCGGCTTAAAGCAGGAGCCGGGCGCATAGACCCCCGAGAAAGCCCGGTTGAGGAAGGGATAGAGCGGATTAGCGGCGTTGGCGGCGTAATCGGTTGAATAGGTTTCGAGGTTGTAGGAGGGGTAGGTGACGGCGGCAAGCAGCTCGGAGCTTTTGATGTCAATCGCCACCACCGCACCGGCGTTGGCCTCCTTGCCCTCGCCGGGGGGAGCCGTTTCATTGAGGTAGCGAATCTCGGCCTCCAGCGCCTCGGCCGCGGCGCGCTGGATGCTTTTGTCGAGGGTCAGCACCACCGAATTGCCTGGCACGGCGGGCTTTTCCTCTTCGATGCCGATCACCCGGTAGGAGGCGTCGAGGTCGATCCGCCGCACCCCGTCGGTGCCGCGCAGCGTCGGCTCAAAGGTTCGCTCAATCCCCTCCTTGCCAACCAGATCGTCGCGGGTGTAGCCCTTGTCCTGGCTGAGGTAGCTCTCGAGCTCGTCGGCAAAGATTGCGCCGATCCGCCCGACGATGTGCGGGGCGAGCCCGCCGTCGCGGTAGGCGCGCCGGGCTGTTTCGACCACGTCGACGCCCGGAAACGAGTAGCCGGTCTGCCGGATATCGATCGCCGTTTCGAGCGAGACGTTTTCCGCAAAGGTATAGCGGGTGGCGAGGGAATAGCCCTTGCGCTCCATCTCATAGCGAACCGCGCCGATATCCCGGATATCCTGCACCGAAAGGCTGCCCAGCCATAGACGCTGCTCCTCGGATAATTCGGCGTACCACTCGGTGTCGGGATTGGCCGGCTCCGTGAGATGATACCGCTCGCAGAGCCAGTAGAAGACATCCGGGGCGAGTGCATAGGTGTTGGTTTCAAGGTGTGTGCGCAGCCGGTCGACCGCCGTGGCGTCGTCGGTAAAGACCGCGCCTCCGTTTTCGATGACCAGCGGCAGATTGTCGATCCAGCTCTCACCTGATTGGCGCAGCAGCCGGATGAGCCGCAGGATGGTTTCGTTGTCGGCGTCCGAGGAGGTGAGCGCCCGGTCAAAGAGGATGTTATAGCAGGGCGCGTTGTACGAGAGCGGCTCCCCGTTGCGGTCGAGAATTTCGCCGCGCGCCGCCTTGATGACCTGCGTGCGGCTGCTGCCGCGCTGCTGCTGCGCAAGGTAATAGGAGCCGTCCACAATCTGAATTTGAACCAGCCGCAGGGTAAAGGCGCCAAGCACCATCCAGAAGCAAATCCCCAACAGGATGAGGCGCAGGCGTTCTCGGTTGATCTTCATCCTTGTTTTGCTCCTTATCTATCGTCATTCTGATTTGAAATCGGGGTCAGCGGCGAGCCGCTTCGTCAAAGCGCAGGTGGATTGCTTGAATCAGCCAGAAGCAGCCCATCCCGAACAGGGCGGTCGAAATCGCCGAGGGGATGGTTCGGGTCAGCAGCAGCCTGCCCGCCCCCTCGTATCCCCACATTCCGTAAATCAGGTAATGGACGGCCAGACCATAGGTCAGGGCGAAGCCTCCGCAAAGGAGGAAGGCGCTTTTGACGGTCGGCTGAATCAGGTAGATAATCAACAGGCCGCACCCGCAGCCGAGGATAAAAAAGAACAGCGACGCTACGCCAAAGGGGTGAAAGACGGCGGTATCACAGAGCAGCCCGCCGAACAACCCGAACAGCCCCCCTGAAAATTCCCCCTCGTTCATCGCGATGCCGGTGACCATTGAGATGACCAGAACCGGGCGCAGGCTGGGGGAAAGCAGCGGAGCGGGGGTCTCCTGCAGCAGATAAGCCAGCAGGATCAGCAGGGTATAGACGAGGTTCTTCCAGATGAAGAGGCGCAGGGTTTTCTGTTCCAATGCTCCGCCTCCTTACTGGGCCGATTCGGGG
>CAZVAV010000012.1:0-13029 GCA_964625135.1 uncultured Oscillospiraceae bacterium
CAGTCGTTTTCCTGCGTTTGTTTTTAGAATAAAAACAGAAAGAAGATTGGAGAAAGATGATGAAACGAATCCTTGCAATCATTTGCAGCCTTCTGCTGCTGCTTTCTTTGGCCGCTTGCGGCGGCAATGGAGAAAACCTGTCATCCACAGAAGCCTCGCCTTCCTCCTCCCAGGAAGAAACAGAAAGCAACGCTTCTTTATCGGAACAGATTCAAGCTCCGGTGGAATCCCAATTGCCTTCCTCCCAGCCGCAGTCTGCACCCCAGCAGGCACAATCTCAGTCGGAAGATCCGTCATCTTCCTCGGAGCCACAATTCATGCCCCAGCAGCCACAGCCGCCTCAGGAACTGCAAACACCCGTATCGCAGCCAACCAGAAACACAACTTCGGAGGACAATGCAGTGACAAAAATGAATGTACTGGTCGGTGGCGAGATTTTTACAGCCACCTTGGAAAACAATTCCGCCGTGGATTCCTTTGTGGAGATGATGCAAAATGCCCCGGTGGTCATCTCAATGAGCGGTTACTCTGGCTTTGAGAAGGTGGGCTCTCTTGGAACGAGTCTGCCAACCAGCAACAGCCAGACGACGACGCATGCAGGAGATATTGTTTTGTACAGCGGGAATCAAATCGTACTTTTCTACGGCTCTAATTCTTGGAGCTACACCCGTCTGGGAAAAATTGACGATTTGTCCGGGTGGGAGCAAGCACTGGGAACCGGCGATGTTACCGTCACCTTTTCACTGGAATGAGCGACAAAAACGATTGGGGGAAAATATGAATATTTTAGTTTTGAATGGCAGCCCCAGGACACATGGAAATACAGCCGCAATGGTGGAGTCATTCGTCTGCGGAGCAAAGGAGAATGGCCACAGGATTACCGTTGTTGCGATATGTCAGAAAAAAATTGCAGGCTGCCTTGCCTGCGAATACTGCCATACAAAAGCCACCGGAAACTGTATTCAGCAGGACGATATGCAGGAGGTTTATCCGCTTTTAGAGGAAGCGGAAATGATTGTACTGGCCTCACCGGTCTATTATCACAGCCTTACCGGACAGCTTCAGTGTGCCATCAACCGCATCTATGCCCTTGATAAACCAAGCCATCTGAAAAAAGCCGCCCTGATTCTCAGCTCCGGCAGCGATAACGTATACGGCGGTGCGGTTTATGAGTATCAGAATTCCTTTCTGGACTATTTGAAGCTGGAGAACATGGGAATCTTCACCGCCTTTGGCAAACAGAACAAATCGGCCCAAAAGCTGGAGGAGCTGCGAAGCTTTGGGCGTTCGCTGCAATAAGCAGCAGAAAACCATCAGGGGGAAAACGTGGAATTAAAGAATTTTTTGGCATATCTGGACAGCGGAAAGCCGGTGACCGCCGGTTCCGAGATTCATCGGTATATGGCAGCGCTCTCGCAGGAGGCGTTGTGTGTAACCGCTGAGCTAAACACCGGTTACCACACACCGGCGGAAATTCAAGCGCTGTTTGCGCGATTAACCGGGCGGCCGGTGGATGAAACCTTCGGCCTGTTTCCGCCCTTTCACACCGACTGCGGAAAAAACCTGATCGTGGGAAAGCATGTGTTTTTCAACAGCGGCTGTAAAATGCAGGATCAGGGCGGTATTACCATCGGCGATGGGGCGCTCATCGGCCACGGCGTGGTGCTGGCTACGCTCAATCACGGCCTTGACCCTGCCCACCGTTATGATCTTTATCCGGCTCCTATCCACATCGGCAAAGGAGTTTGGATCGGTGCAAACGCCACCGTTCTGCCGGGCGTGACCATCGGGGATCATGCGGTGATCGCCGCAGGGGCGGTCGTAACCAAGGATGTGCCGCCCAATACCCTTGCCGGGGGAGTTCCGGCGAAAATGATAAAAAGAATATAGGCCATCATTACGCAGGAGGAGTTTTACCATGCAATACAAATACGATAAAAACGGGATGCGGATATCCCGACTTGGAATGGGAAATATGCGCTTGCCGGTGGACGATGAGGACAATGCCAAAATCAATTATGAAAAGGCGAAGGCTATCATTGACCACTGCATGAAGGGCGGCATCAACTACTACGATACCGCCTATATCTATCATGATGGAAAGTCCGAAGAATTTGTGGGGCGGGCACTGGCGGACTACCCCCGCGAAAGTTATTTTGTAGCGGATAAGTACAATTTGCAGGCAAATCCGGATTACAAAGCCCAGCTTGCCCAGCAGTTAGAACGTCTGCAAATGGACTATATTGATTTTTATCTGCTGCATGGCATTCAGGACAGCTTTCTTGACGCGATGCTGACCAACGATTGTATCCCGTATTTTGATGCGCAGAAAAAGCTGGGGAAAATTCGCAATTTAGGCTTTTCCTATCACGGAAGCCCCGAAATGCTCCCAAAGCTGTTGAAGGCTTATCCGTGGGATTTTGTGCAAATCCAGCTCAATTACTACGATTGGTATTTCGGCGACGCAAAGGAGCTGTACGAAATTCTGAAAGAGGCCCACATTCCGGTTATGGTGATGGAGCCTGTGCATGGCGGTTTGCTTGCCAATTTGAATGATGAGGCGGCTTCGGTACTGAAAAACGCTGATCCTAATCAATCCCTCGCCTCTTGGGCAATGCACTGGGTCATGGACCTTGACCAGGTACAGGTGATTTTGAGCGGAATGTCCAATATTGCCCAAGTTGAAGATAATCTTAAAACCTTTGAGGATGCGCTCCCGCTTACCGAGCCAGAGCAGGTACAGATCAAAAAAGCGGCTGCAATCCAGCATGGTGCTGTCGCGGTCGCCTGTACAGGCTGTCGGTATTGCTGTCCCGATTGCCCCACGGGTTTGGATATTCCTCGGCTTCTCAAGGCATACAATGACGCGAAAATCGGCGGAGCATGGAGGCTTTCCGGCCTCCTAACCCTTCCAAAGGAAAAGCTGCCCACCGCCTGTGTCGGCTGCGGTTCCTGCACCCGACACTGCCCCCAGAGCTTTGATATTCCGAAGTATCTAGGTGAAATGAAGGAAATGCTCAAAGAAGTGATGGGGTAAAATACATATCACTTCGGAGGACAGATCGGTTCATGCGGCGTATGCATTTTTCCTCTTGCCGCTTTATATTCTGCGGGTGTGAGTCCTGCGAAAGGGTATGTCCTCAAAGCATCCGCAGGATTGAATAACAGAAAAAAGCGGCTGAAATTTTTGCCCGCAGCACAGAATAGGAAGGAGATCATCATGGAATATCGAGTGTTACCCCACGGTGGTGAAAGAATCAGCGTCATTGGCCTTGGCAGCGGCAGTCTTTCCGGTACAGAACAGGAAATGACCGCCGTTTTGGAAACCGCTATACAAAATGGCATCAACTATTTTGATATGGCGCCCTCCGAAGCGGAGCCCTTTCGGGCCTACGCAAAGGCCTTTGATGGGCGCCGGAAAACAATCATCACACAGATGCACTTCGGCGCAATTTACAAAGGGGGCAAATACGGCTGGACACGAAAGCTGAGCGAAATCAAGGAGCAGTTCCAGTGGGAGCTTAAGCTGCTCGATACCGACTACACCGACCTTGGTTTTCTCCACTGCACCGACGATTTGGAGGATCTGGGCGAAGTGATGAACGGCGGCCTTTGGGACTATATGAAGGGGTTAAAGGCTGAGGGCAGCATTCGGCACCTTGGCTTTTCCTCTCACAACCCGGAGGTTGCCCGCCGAATCCTTGATACGGGGCTTGTGGATATGATGATGTTTTCCATCAATCCCGCTTACGATTATCGCAAAGGAGAATATGCCATTGGAGAAGCAGCCCAGCGAGCGGCACTGTACCGGGAATGTGAGCGGATGGGCGTCGGTATTTCGGTAATGAAGCCCTTTGCGGGCGGTCAGCTTTTAGACGCGAAAACCTCTCTTTTCAACCGGGCGCTTACCCACATACAGTGCATTCAATATGCGCTCGACCGACCTGCCGTTCTGACGGTTTTGCCCGGTGTTCGCAATATGGCGGATTTACAGACTGTGCTTGGCTATGTCACGGCAACACAGTCGGAAAAGGACTACTCCCTCATCGCTGAATTTACACCCCAGGATGCGGAAGGTATCTGCGTTTATTGCAACCACTGCCAGCCATGCCCCATGGGACTGGATGTGGGGCTCATCAATAAATATTATGATTTGGCCCTCGCCGGGGACGAAATGGCAGCGGGGCATTATCACAAGCTGCCCATACGGGCGGATGCCTGCGTCAGATGCGGGCACTGCGAATCCCGCTGCCCCTTTCATGTGAAGCGGGAGGCCAGAATGGAAGAAATCTCAAACTATTTTAAATCACAAGGATAGGAGAAAAAACGATGTTAGGAAACTTTCGCTATTCCAACCCCACGAATCTGTATTTTGGTGAGGATTCTCTCGATTACCTGAACATGGAACTGCCCCAGTACGGCAAAAATGTGCAGCTCGTCTACGGCAGCGGCTCGATTAAAAAGAACGGCATCTATAATAAGGTTCTGGAGATTCTCCAAGCCAACGGCAAAACCGTCTTTGAGGACGGGGGCGTCATGCCGAACCCCACGGTGCAAAAGCTTTATGAGGGCTGCAAAATCGCAAAGGAAAACAGCGTTGACCTTATTCTCGCCGTGGGCGGCGGTTCCTGCTGTGACTACGCAAAGGCGGTTTCTGTTTCCGCCTACTGTGAAGAGGACCCGTGGCAGAAGTATTATCTGCGCTTTGAGGAACCGGAATGTAAAATCATTCCTGTAGGCTGTGTTTTGACTATGGTGGGCACCGGCAGCGAAATGAACGGCGGCGCAGTTATTACGAACCATGAACAGAAGCTTAAAATCGGCCATGTCTTTGGCGACAATGTGTTCCCCAAATTCTCGATTTTAAATCCGACCTTTACCTTTACCCTGCCGAAATACCAGATGGTTGCCGGTATTTACGATATCTTTAACCACATCTGCGAGCAGTATTTTTCGGGAGAGGATGACAGCACCAGCGATTATATCAGCGAAGGACTTATGCGCTCGGTCATTCATTCCTCCCGCATCGCCCTTCAAAACCCGAAGGATTACGAAGCGCGCAGCAATCTCATGTGGACAGCCACCTGGGCGCTGAATACCCTTGTGGCAAAGGGCAAAACCACCGACTGGATGGTGCATATGCTGGGGCAATCGGTGGGCGCTTATACCGACGCCACCCACGGCATGACCCTTTCGGCGATTTCCATGGCTTATTACCGCCATATCTGCCCCCATGGGCTTGCAAAATTCGCACGGTTTTCAACCAGCGTGTGGGATGTAGAAGCCCAAGGTAAAACACCAGAGCAGGTTGCTGCCCAGGGCCTTAGCCGCATGGAAAACTGGATGAAGGAACTGGGCCTTGTCATGAGCATCAAGGATCTGGGCGTTACCGAGGATATGATCGAGGGCATTGCCAAGGGAACCTTTGTCATGGAGGGCGGCTACAAGGTTCTCAGCCATGATGAAATTGTGGCTGTGCTGAAAGCGAGTATGCACTGACAAAAGGGAACGGTAAAATGCGTTCCTTTGGCCTTTACATAAAAGCATATTTGCAGAGAAACCAGGTCGAATGAAAAACAGGAGATCAAACATGAAAAGTAATCATCTTAAAAATTTAACGCTGTCGGCGATGTTTCTTGCCATCGGCTTGGTGCTGCCGTTTTTTACAGGCCAGATTCAGCAGATCGGAAATATGCTGCTGCCCATGCACCTGCCGGTGTTTTTGTGTGCACTTGTTTGCGGCTGGAGATATGGCCTGCCCATGGCCTTTATTCTGCCAATTCTTCGCTCGGTACTTTTCGGAATGCCGCCCATGTACCCCATCGCTATTGCAATGGCCTTCGAGCTTGCGGTCTACGCCTTTGTATCGGGTTTTTTGTATGAAAAATCCCGTTGGCAGTGTATCAGGGCACTCTATCGCTGTACCTCCAGTTTGGAATGGTATGAGTGGGGCAGCGGCTACAGCAACTGGGAGGAATTTCGCGCTGCGCCCAACTGGGTGGATTATATTCTCGGGCGCACGCAGGTCGCCCAGCCCGGAGCGCTCTTTAATTACAGCACCGGCAACACCCATCTGCTGTCTGCCGCGCTGGAAGCGGCTACCGGCATGGATGAGCTGGAATTCGGCAAACAAAACCTTTTTGATAAGCTTGGCATTGAGAGCATCCAATGGGGAACCGACCCCCAGGGAATTGTCGACGGCGGCAACGGTGTGGAGATGACCGCCCGGGATGCAGCACGATTCGGGCAGCTTTTCCTAAACGGCGGCGTCTGGAACGGAGAACAGCTGATTCCGGCGGATTGGGTCACCCAGTCCACCTCGGTGCAGAATGCGGGGCCGGGAGGCAGCACCGGACAGTATGGGTATCAATGGTGGGTGCGCTCGTTTGGCGGCTACGATACCTATTACGCCTTCGGCGCATGGGGACAGTTTATCTTCGTTGTGCCGGAGCTTGATTTGGTGACGGTCATCACCAGCCCCGGCCCTCAAAGCAGCTATGCATCCCGCCCCTATTTTACCGATTATGTTCTGGCGGCCTGCAATGGTTAGGCTTCAGCGCCTGCTTTCAGCGGCTTTGTCCGTCTGCCTGATGCTGGGCGTCTGCACCGAGCAGCCTGTGTCGGTGCAGACGACGGTATCCACTTTCCAGCCCGTCGGCAGCATCGTGCCAACACCTTCGCAAAGCGTGCCGGAGCTTCCCCAACAGGCGTCCAAGGATGCGTTGGAACCGGAACCGGAGATATCCGGGGATTATCTGGACGCACTTGTTTCCCAAACGATTGAAAAGTTCTCTATTCCCGGCATGACCGAATCCGAGCGTGCGAAAGCCGCCTTGGACTACATGATCGAAAATACCGTCATACGGCGGCTTTTCGACTTTTTCCAAAAAACATTGAAATTATTGGGGCATTGAAATACAATGAAACTATTCCGAGCCGATCAATTTTCAAAGGAGGAACGGCATGACGGAGCTCTTACCGGATATTTTGCGGGCCGTTGTCAGTACCACCATGAACGTGGTGCTGATGCTGTCCCTTTTGCAGCCGAAGTACGGAAAGAACGTAACCCGTTTGGCCATGCTGGGAATTCTGGCCGCCGATTTTGGCTCCGCCCTCTATTGCTATCTCAGCCAAAACCTGACCCTGCTGGCCAAGCTTGACACGGTGCTGTTTGCGGCGCTGTGCTTTGCGGTCAAGCCCCTGTTTAAGGATACCTTTATGCAGTGGCTGTTCAGCTATATTACGATTCAGAATATCAGCGACATGGTCATTATCCTCAGCTTTATCGGCTCGCGGCGGCTGCCCTATCCGCCCTATGCCAATGTGGCGATCCGACTGGTGCTGTTTCTGCTTTTTTACTGGCTGCTGCGGTTCAAGGTGCGCCCACTCTATCGGCAAATGGTGGAGCATTGGAATGTGTTTTTCTTTGTGGCTCTTTCTGTATGGGTCGCCTATACCTACATCGTGGTCAGCAGCGACGACATTGTGGCGACACTGACCACGCAGGCGATGCCGCTGCTGCTCATCACCGCCGTTGCGATAGCGGCCTATGCCTCGGTTTGCCATGCGCTGGCTGTCCTCTCCCAGGAGCATATCCTGCGCGAGGAAAAGCTGCGTGCCGATGCCCGGCAGGAGCTGTTGCAATCAGAGCTTGTCGCGCAGGAAGCCTTTGTGAAGCTGGCGAAGCAAAACCGCCACGATCTGCGCCACCACAACGCCCTGCTGGCAGACTATCTGGCACATGGAGACGTGGAGGGAGCGAAGGAATATCTGCTCCGATACGACGCGAATATCATTGAAGCGGCACTGAAGCAGTACTGCAAAAATCCGGTGGCCAATGCGGTTTTACGGCTCTATGCCCGTCGGGCGGAGAATGGCGGCACGCTCTTTTCCGCTCAGGCCGACGTTCCGGAAGGACTGCCTTTGAGCGCACCGGAAATCGGCGAGCTGTTTTCCAATCTGCTGGAGAACGCCTGCGAGGCGTGCGAAAGGGTGAAAATTGGCGGATGGATTGCCCTGACTGTGCAGACGGATTGCAACAGTCTGCGGTTGGAGCTGCAAAACAGCGTTGGAGTAGAAACCGCCTTTGACGAGGAGGGTTTGCCCTGCACCACCAAGGAAAGCGGCGGAACCGGCACAAGGAGCGCGGCATCCATTGTGAAACGACATGGAGGAATGCTTTGCTTTTCGCAGGCGAGCGATGTGTTCACCACCCAAATCATCCTGCCGCTAAGCTAGAATTGTTTTTTCGCGCGAGATGAAAGCTTTCGATAAGGAGTGTTATTAAAATGAACATGATCAAAAAGGCAAAGGGAACAAAAATGCTGCTCCCCGCCCTGATTCTTGCGATGGGGTTGCTTTTTGGTTGCGGAACAGCCGAAGCCGCCGCCACACAGCCGGATTTTAGCGCAAAGAGTTCTTCCGCAGCAAGCGCGGAACCGGGTGAGCAGTCGCTTGAGGGCAAGGCGCAAGCCCTTTTAAATGGCATGACGATTGAGGAAAAGGTGGGACAGCTTTTTGTCATCCGACCCGATGCGCTGGATTTGACCTTGACGCCGGAGCAGATCAACGACACCAAAAATTACGGTGTGACCGAGCTGAGCGCCGCAATGACGGAAACACTTCAAAAATATCCGATTGGCGGCGTCGCGCTGTTCAAGAAAAACCTTTCCACGCCCGAGCAGTTGAAGCCGTTTATTGACGCCTTACAGCAGCAAAGCACCGTTCCGCTGTTGGTGGGCATCGATGAAGAGGGCGGCAGGATCGCGCGGCTCGCGAATACCGACGGCTTTGACCTCCCGCAGTATGAGAGCATGGGAAAGGTCGGGGAGAGCGGCAACCCGGAGGACGCGCGTCAGGTCGGGCTGACGATCGGCTCCTACCTCAAGCCTTATGGCTTTAACGTCGATTTCGCCCCGGTGGCGGATACCAATACCAACCCGGAAAACATCGTCATCGGGGACCGCTCCTTTGGCAGCGACCCGGAGCTGGTGGCAAAGATGGTGACAGCGGAAATCTCCGGGCTCCATGAATCGGGGATGTTGGGCTGCGTCAAGCATTTCCCCGGCCACGGCGACACCAAGGAGGATACCCACGACGGCTATGTGTCCGTCCTAAAAAGCTGGGAGGAGCTCAAGAAGTGTGAGCTTATTCCCTTTATCGCCGCTCTTGACGACACCGACCTGGTGATGGTGGCTCATATCACCACGCCGAACATCACAGGCGACGGCCTGCCCGCCACCATGTCCCGTGAGCTGCTTGAGGGGAAGCTCCGGGGCGAGCTGGGCTATCGGGGCGTCATCATCACCGATGCCATGGCAATGGGCGCAATTACAAAAGAGTACACCTCCGCCGAAAGCGCAATCAAGGCGATTCTGGCCGGTGTGGACATCGTTTTGATGCCGCAGGATTTTGTCGCGGCCTATGAAGGGGTCTGCGGTGCTGTGAAGGATGGAACCATTTCCGAGGCACGGCTTGATGAGAGCGTGCTGCGCATTCTGATGCTAAAGGCTAATTTTCGGTAACGAACGAGCGGCTGACCGATCAAATCAGGGGCTATGACACGAAAATAAAAACGTGTCATAGCCCCTGATTTGATGCGGTTCTATTGTCGACGGGAATCGCTTTTGATTCGGACGAAGCCGCGGGCTTATCGCAGCGTCTCTTGTGCGTACCGCGTCAATTCCTCACGGAAATCGGGATGCGCGATCGAAATCATGGCCTCTGCCCGCTCGCGCAGCGACAGACCCGAGAGCTTCGCCACGCCGTACTCGGTTGCCACATATTGGATCAGGCCGCGCGGGGCGGAGATGACGCTACCACCGGAAATGAACGGCAGAATATTCGATTTGAGCGAACCGTCCTTGTTCTTGTGCGTTGAGGTAAGGCAGATGAAGCCCTTTCCGCCCTCGGAACGAAACGCCCCCTCCAGAAAGTCAAGCTGGCCGCCGGTGCCCGAAAGCTGCCGGCTTCCGCTCGACTCCGCGTTCTCCTGACCCATGAGGTCGAGCTGAACGCCGCCGTTGATGCTGATCACATTTTTCATCCTGCTGATCCGCTCCGGCGAATGTACATAATCGACGTCACTCGGGCGGAACAAGGCGGGCTGCTCGTCAAGCCAGTCGTACAGCTCCTGAGAACCCATCGCAAGATTCCAAACCGAATAGCCGGCGTCGACCTCCTTTCGCTTGTTTGTCAGCTTTCCGGCGCGGTAGAGGTGCAGGAACGCATCGCTGATGGTGCCCGTATGACAGGCAAGATCCTTCAGGTCGGAATCGGCGAGCATCTTTGCGACGGTAAACGGCACGCCGCCCACGCCGAGAGACAGCACCGCGCCATCGGGGATTTCCTTTACAACATGCTTTGCAATCTCCACGTCAATCGCCGACGGCTCCTTGTAGGTGCGCAGGGGCAGGGGCTCATGCTCGCCCTCGACAATGAAATCGGCCTCCGAAAGATGGACGCGGTGCGAGCCGTCCACGCCATGAAGCCGGGGCAGGTGCTCATTGATCTCAAACACAACCGTCCGCGCGTTCTCAAAAATCGTACGCCAGGCGTAATTTGAAATTCCAAGGCCGCAATACCCGTTGGCGTCGGGCGTGGAAACCGGGACGAACGCGACGTCGACGCGGATATGATTGCGGTAAAGCTCCGGCAAAAACCGCAGGATCATCGGGATAAATTGGCACAAGCCCCGGCTTTGCAGCTTGCGCTCATAATCGCCGATATGCCAGCTGTAGTAGGTGAAGGCCGTCTGCTCGGGGTCACATTCGACGACCTCAATCCGCGGGCGAATCACCAGCCCGCCCCGGATTTTTACGTCCTGCAATTCGTCCCTTCGCGCGGCAAGAGCCTTGTCCATCAGCTCCGGAAAGCCCGCGCCAAAGCCGTAATCCACCCAGTCTCCCGATCGGACGGCTTTTGCCGCGGCAACCTCCGGGGTGACAAGCTTATTGCTGTAGCTGTTTGACATCATTTCATTTCCTCTCTGCTTTGTGTTTGCTTTGCTTCCTATGGAAGAGTGCACCGGATATGGACTTTCCCTTTTGTAGTCCCGGACTTCTGTGCACGATGATCGATTATATGGTCTAATCTGATCAAATCTAAACCATGCTTGATTAATCATCGATACATTTTGTTTTATTATAGCTTCAAACAGAGGATTGTGCAAGAAAAATTGAAAAGTCCTCTGACATATTGACGTTGGTCTATGAATATGCTATAAAATAGATAGACAAATATCGATGTGAGGTGTTGCGGATGAATGCAGTGGATGTCGCGCTGCTTTGCAAAGCGCTGGGAGATTCCAACCGATTGCAGATTGTTCAGCTGTTGTCCGATGGGGAAAGGTGCGCCTGTAAGCTGCTCGAGAGGTTTGAGATTACGCAGCCGACCCTTTCCCACCACATGAGGATTCTCTGCGAAAGCGGCCTTGTGGAGGTGCGCAGAGAAGGGAAGTGGAGTCACTATTCCTTGAACTGCGAAACACTTTCGGCATTTAAGGACTTCATTGACGGCCTTTCCTGCTGTGAGGAGAAGGGCGGGTGCTCCTGCTGATGTGGAATTTCATTCAGGATCAGGTGCTCGGGATGAAATGGCTCAACGTGCTGATCGGAAGGCTGCTTTCCTCGCTCGGGCTGGAGGTGGAAAGCCGGATCGGCGGCAGCGTTCAATTTTTTCTGTATGACGTGATCAAGATTACGGTGCTGCTTTGTGTTTTGATTTTTGTGATCTCCTACATCCAGAGCTACTTTCCGCCGGAACGCAGCAGAAGAATTTTAGGGCGCTTTCACGGAATCGGGGCTAACATCATCTCCGCGCTGCTGGGAACGGTCACGCCGTTTTGCTCCTGCTCGTCGATTCCGCTTTTTATCGGCTTTAGCAGCGCGGGGCTTCCGCTGGGCGTGACGTTCTCGTTTCTGATTTCCTCGCCGATGGTTGATTTGGGAAGCCTTGTTTTGCTGACCAGCATTTTTGGGGGAAGGGTCGCCGTCATTTATGTGGCGGTGGGGCTGGCGGTTGCGGTCATCGGTGGGACGCTGATTGAGGCGCTGCACATGGAGCCCTATGTGGAGGAGCTGGTTCGCGGCGCGAGCGGGGTGGAGCTCGAAGCGTCCACGCCGACGAGGCGGGAGCGGATCGGGTACGCAAGGGAGCGGGCTGCGGCCACGCTCAAGGCGGTGCTCCCGTATCTGCTGATTGGCGTGAGCATTGGCGCTGTGATCCACAACTGGATTCCGGAGCACTGGATTGAGGCGGTGCTGGGCAGCAGCAATCCCTTTGGCGTGGTGCTTGCCACGCTGGTGGGGGTTCCGATGTACGCGGATATCTTCGGCACCATCCCGGTGGCGGAGGCGCTGCTTGGAAAGGGCGCACAGCTGGGCACCGTGCTTTCGTTTATGATGGCGGTTACCACGCTGAGCCTGCCGTCAATCATCATGCTGCGCAAGGCGGTGAAGCCGAGGCTGCTGGCCTTGTTTGTCGGAATCTGCACGGGGGGCATTTTGCTCGTGGGCTATCTGTTCAATGCGTTTCAATTTTGGCTGATTTGATCAAAGAAAAGAGCGGGCAAATTTCGTTTTGAAATTTGCCCGCCCTTTTAGGGTTGAATCCACGGTGGCTGCTGCTTAGACGAAAGCTGGGCAAGGTGCCGGCGCAGCACAAGGTTGATGTATTGGGAAAAGGAGCGATCCTGATATTCGGCGATGCCGCGCACCTTTTCAACCAAATCCTCATCAAGGGTAATGCTTACCTTCACTTTTAGTGGTTTCATCGAAATCACCTCTGCCGATATCATATTACTTAGTATGATTTGGTATTGACAAGTCGCTTAAAGTAGGATAAAGTAGGGCGTAGAGGTGATAGTATGCCCGAATTCGAGGCTCTGTACCACATTATGTTTAATGCCGCCACCGACGCACAGACGGCAATCGGCGAGCAGAATTACGGGATCGCGCAAAAGCTCCTCTGCGAAGCGCAGCAAAAATGCGAGGAGCTTTTTGCTCGTGAGGACTTGTTTCCAGCAAAGGA
>CAZVAV010000013.1:0-13000 GCA_964625135.1 uncultured Oscillospiraceae bacterium
GCAATTTCCAAAAGCCGAGCGGGTCTTGCCCGCTAAGATCATTCTATGGGGATTTCTCCTGCTGATTCTCGCGGGAACCGTGCTGCTGATGCTGCCGTTCTCGACGCGGGATGGGGCGGGAGCAAGTCTGCCCGACGCACTTTTCACCGCGGTCTCGGCTACCTGTGTAACCGGGCTGGTCATCCATGACACGTTTTCCTATTGGACGGTTTTCGGACAGTCGGTCATTCTGCTGCTGATTCAAATCGGCGGCATGGGGGTGGTCACGATGGCGGTCGCCATCGCAATGCTCACCGGCAAAAGAATCGGCATCGGTTCCCGCTTTGTCATGCAGGAGTCGATCTCCGCCCCACAGGTTGGCGGCATCGTGCGGCTCACCGGCTTCATCGTGAAGGCCACGCTGTTGATCGAGCTGACCGGCGCCGTACTGCTCTCGCTGCGCTTTTGTCCGCGGCTGGGGCTGCTTGAGGGGATTTGGAACGCTTTGTTCCATGCCATTTCCGCCTTTTGCAACGCGGGCTTTGACCTGATGGGTCGAGACGCGCCCTTTTCGTCTCTGACCGGCTACGTCGGAGACCCGGTGGTCAATCTGACCATTATGTCCCTGATCATCATCGGCGGACTGGGCTTCTTCGTCTGGGATGACCTTCGCCAAAATGGCTGCAACCTTCGTTTTTACCGTCTTCAGACCAAGCTAGTGCTTTCGGTTACAGCACTGCTGATTTTTCTCCCCTTCCTCTACTTTTTTTGCTATGAGTTTTCTCTTGCGCAGTGGGCGGATTTGACGCTGGGAGAGCGTTTTCTTGCCTCGCTGTTTTCGACGGTCACGCCGCGCACAGCCGGCTTCAATACCGTCGATTTGACCCTGCTGGAGCACTCGAGTATTCTGGTTTTAATTCTGCTGATGGTCACCGGCGGCTCCCCCGGCTCGACGGCCGGCGGCTTTAAGACCACCACCCTCGCCTCGATTCTCCTGTGTATCCGCTCGGTTTTGCGGCGGGAGGAGCATGTGCAGGGCTTCGGACGCCGGGTGCCCCTCGAAACGCTGCGCAGCGCCTTCACCCTGTTTGCCCTCTATCTGGGACTTTTTCTGCTCGGGGGAACCCTGATCAGCTGCATCGACGCCGTCAGTCTAAAGGCGGCTCTCTTTGAAGCGGCCTCGGCAATTGGCACGGTGGGACTTTCCCTTGGCATCACCGGCGAGCTTTCACTTCCCTCGCGCATCATCCTGATGGGTCTGATGTATTTCGGCCGGGTCGGCGGGCTGACCATGATCTATGCGGTGGCGAACGGCCATCTGCCCGCGCCATCCAAGCTTCCGCAGGAAAAATTCGCGGTTGGATAACCGCTGGGAGGAACACATACGATGAAATCAATTTTACTGATCGGTTTGGGCAGGTTTGGCCGCCATATGGCGATGGGTCTGCGAGAACAGCGGCACGA
This sequence comes from uncultured Oscillospiraceae bacterium, assembly GCA_964625135.1. GTDB lineage: Bacteria > Bacillota > Clostridia > Oscillospirales > Ruminococcaceae > Yanshouia. Next base: position 1,444 of record CAZVAV010000013.1, read on the forward strand.
AATTCTCGCGGTGGATCGGGACGAGGAACGGGTCAACGAAATTCTCCCCTATGTCACCAGCGCACAAATCGGGGACAGCACCAAGGAGCAGTTCATTGCCTCGCTCGGCGTGCGCAACTTTGATCTCTGCATTGTCGCCATCGGAGATAATTTTCAAAGCTCGCTCGAAACAACCGCCCTGCTCAAGGAGCATGGCGCACGCTTTGTGCTGGCCAGAGCCAACCGCGAGGTGCATGCAAAGTTTCTGCTGCGAAACGGAGCGGACGACATCATCTACCCCGAAAAGCAGATGGCAAAATGGGCCGCCGTGCGGTATGGTGCGGACAATGTCTTTGATTATATCGAGCTCAACGGAGAGCATTCGATCTATGAGACCCCTCTGCCCGCCGGATGGGAAGGCAAAAGCGTCGTTGCACTGGCGGTACGGCAGAAATACCACGTCAGCATTCTCGCCATCAAGCACGGGGATCAGCTCAAGCCGCTTCCCGGACCCGACCACGTCTTTCAGGAAGGAGAAACGCTGCTGGTGCTGGGAGCAAACCGAGATTTGCAAAAATTCATACACCTGTAATCGGAGAAATTTGCGGGAGGCCGGGTCGATTGACCCGGCCTCCCTGTCTCAGACGGAACAACGCCTGCATTGGTAAAAACCGCCTTTATATCAGCTTAACACGACGGAAAATTCCTTAATCTCACAATAAACACAAGTATGCTATGGTAAAGGTGAGGAGGTGGAGAGATGAAGACATTGATTCTACTCATGACCCTCGCAGTCATCATTGCCGTGGGATTTCTCATGATGGATCAGATTGATCGATTCCTTTCCGGCGGAATTCACCCTTATTGGGATGAGGAAGAGTAATTAAAATCCAGTACCGGCCACGCCAAGCGCTTTCGGTTCTGTATGGCCTCAGGCACCCTTTTTACACATTTACAGAGCGGTTCCCTTTGTGGGGACAAAAAGCCTTGTGATATCCACGCCCTCCAGCTGCAACAGCCTTGTTTTCTTTTCCATCCCGCCGGCATAGCCGGTCAAGTTGCCGCCTGTTCCCACAACGCGGTGGCACGGAATGATGACGGAAATGGGGTTGTGTCCCACCGCGCCGCCGACCGCCTGCGCGGACATGGTTTTCTTGCTTTGGATTTTTGCTATCTTCTTCGCAATTGCTCCGTAGGTCGTCACCTCGCCATAGGGAATTTCGCAAAGCAGCTTCCAAACAGCCTGTCGGAACTCGCCGCCCACAGGTGCCAAGGGGAGCTCGAAGATTTCGGGCTTTTCTCCCGCAAAATACCGATCCAGCCAGCCTTTTGCAGCCTCCAAAACGGGCAGATCAGCTTTTAAAGAGATTTCGCCTTTTACCGTGGCACCAAAATACTTTTGTCCCTCCATCCACAGGCCAACGATATTTTGACCATCGCTTACCAGCACCATCGGTCCGATAGGGGATTCATAGTCCGTTGAATAATACATTAAAACTCCTCCGCGTGTGTTCAGTCATCAGTCAAGCGCACAGCAGATCTCGTCATTTTCTTTCAGAACAGCCGCGCCTCTCTCTTTTTCTGATACAATGATATCATAAGTCCGCAAGAACGAACATCATGCGGGTGGATTGTGAAACGTTTTTTATAGAAAAAAGCGCTTAGAAGATTAATTCCCAAGCGCTTTTCTGCAAGTTCTTATGGCGCCAAATCCGATCGTAAGCTCTGTATGCTGCATCCATGTAGCCCTGCGCCATATCGCAATTTAGTACTTGCTGCCACACATTGCGCCTGCTGCTGAAGCTTCCTCTGCAACAGCATTGCGCGCATCAGAGAGACCGTCCTCTCTCAGCCTGAATTTTCCCACCAAATCCTTAAGAATCTGCGCCTGCCCGCTAAGCTCTTCGCTGGCCGCGGCGCTTTCCTCGGCAGTGGCAGAGTTGGTCTGAACAACGCTGGAAATTTGGTCAACGCCGATCGTGACCTGCCTAATCGAGTTTGCCTGCTCATCGGAAGCTCTTGCGATCTCCCCTATTTTCTCGCCGACAACTCCGGCCTTCTCCACAACGACTTCCAGCGATTTCGCGGCTTCATCCGCAATTTTGGTTCCATTTGCAATCGCCGTGATCGCACTTTCAATCAGCGCCGTCGTATTTTTTGCAGCCTCCGCCGATTTTTGCGAAAGATTTCTCACTTCATCCGCAACCACAGCAAAGCCTTTTCCGGCTGCGCCGGCGCGGGCTGCTTCAACGGCTGCATTCAGTGCAAGAATATTGGTTTGAAACGCGATATCATCAATTGTTTTTATAATTCGGCTGATTTGATTTGAGGTGTTTGTGATTTCTCCCATGGCAACAATCATTTGCTGCATTTTCTGATTGCTTTCCGCTACACCCGCTCCCGCTTCACTCGATAGCGTGTCGGCCGTTTGTGCGTTATCCGCATTTTGCTTGATTTGCGCGGAAATTTCCGTAATGGTTGCGGAGAGCTCCTCGATCGAAGACGCTTGCTCAGTTGCGCCCTGTGACAGAGCCTGCGCACCACTTGAGACCTGATCAGAGCCACCCGCCACCTGGTCGGAGGCCTGATGGATTTGGGTTAAGGTATTGCTCAGGTTACGATTGATCCCGCGCATTGCCAGTAAAATATCTCGATATTCACCTACATATTTCTCTTCCATTTTTGTGGCAACCTTGAAATTGCCATCGCCCATCTCGCCTAAGAGATAGTTGATTTCAGAAATAATACTCTTCAAATTCTCTGACATCGAGCGAAATGATTTTGACAGCAACCCAAGCTCATCCTTAGAGCTATACAGAACATTTGCTTCCAAATCGCCATTCGCCAATTTTTCCGCTGCTTTTTCAATCTCGAAGATGGGCTTTGTCATGCTTCTGGTTAAGTAGACCGCCAGAGAAACGGTGAAAATAAGGGCAATGGCTGAAACGACAACCAGAAGCAGAAAGGCGGTTGTTTTTGCTGTGTTAGACTGATTATACAAGGCATTCGCCCGATTCATAGAGGTTGCGTTGATTTCTTCCAGCAGCTGGCCGGCTTTTACCAGCAAGGGCTGATACTCATTAAAAAAAATGGAAGATGCAACCTCATTGTTGTTTTTGCGTGCATTCTCCATCACCTTTTCCTTCGACGCAATGCTGGAGTCCATCGTAGCCTGAAAATTGTCAATCATTGCTTTGTCTCCGGAAAAATTTGTATATAGATACTCTATCCCCCTCTTTCAAGGTAGAAAGCTCCACTTGACATTGGTCAATGTAATTTCCGGTTTTGGTAGTATCCTCCGTCATCGTGGCATAACCAATATTTTTGGCCGCCGCCTGAATCGCACGGCGCATGTCCATCGTCTTATTGGTAACCTGAAAGGGCTGCTGGTAGAAGATTGTAAAGTTTCGTCCCACATCGTTCAGGCTAACAATGCCTACCGCTACTGTGGTCAGGGAAAGTGCAACAATGACACCAAATGTCACAAAAAACTTTTTTGCAATTTTCCAATTTTTCATTTTCCTGTTTCCTCCCAATCCGCTCGTTTTTCTTCAAGGTCCACTGTATCAATCCATGCCAATTCCTCATTGCCCAGCAGTCTTTTGGTATCCAGCAGCAAAACCACCTTGTTGGAAAGCCTTCCTATCCCTGTTAAATAGCTTTCCCCTGCGCCGGATACTGTTGGGGAAGGTGAAATCAATTCATCCTTGATATCGGTAACTTCGTCTACCTGATCAACAATCAAGCCAATGCAGCGCCCATTGATGGTGGTAACGATAATGCAGGTGCGCTCATTGTACTCCGCTTCCGGCTTGCCAAGTCGCAGTCTCATATCCACAATCGGAATAATCTCACCGCGAAGATTGATGATGCCCTTTGCATAATGCGGAAATTCCGGTATTTCTGTAATTTCCTGCATTCCAACAATTTGTACCACATCCGCAATCGATACACCAAAAAGTTGATCATCTGTAAAAAAAGTGAGATATTTTCCCTTCATTTCGCTATCAGCAGTGTTTTCAGACACGATTTCTATTCCGGTTTTTTCCATATTAATCCTCCTTCGATTTTATAAATCCGGTCACATGATTTCTCTGATTTTCTCTTTGTGCAATGCAAGGTACCGATCTGCATGTCAGCTTAAATGCATGCATATTGTAACGGTACGCGGTATTAAAAAAGAAATATTTTAATAACGTATTAATATCATATTATAGTTTTCGACAAACTTCAACCGTTTTAACTGTTTTGTCACAATATAATTGAGAATCATTAATAATATTGACGTGGCGTACCTGAATATCGCATTATTGATAAACACAAATGCCGCTGCCTGCCATCACAAAACAGCTCCGCGTAGTACGAGCAGCACAAAGCCCCCCTTTTTTTCGGGAGGAAAATAGCAATACCCCCTGATATGGTTTTTCCTATATCAGGGGGTATTTTGTCTAGGATTTGTTTTTATCGGTTCGCTTCTTTTTCCCATCGGACGTCCTACAAGCGCTTGACCGGCCGGGCAGAACTCATAGCGAAAAAGCTCCCGACGGGAAGCCCCTTCGTCACGCTATAGGACGCGAAGAATCTGATCGCTCATTTTTCGTTTCGGCATATCGGGAGCTTCGTCGGGATAGCCCAACGCGATCACCGAAGTGATTTCCTCTGTTTCGGGCAGGTCGATTACCTTGGCAACCAGCGCCTGATCGCAGTAGCCCATGATGACCGTCCCAAGCCCCAGTTCAAACGCCTTGAGGGTAAACGCCATGTTGGAACAGCCGCAGTCAAACATCTGCCAGCCCTTCTCCATTGGGGTAGAAAAGCTGCCGTCCCGGTCATAGCCCGAACGGTTTTTGACCACCGTCGAGATCACGATCGCCGGGGCCGACGCGCAGGCCGGCTGATTAAAGACGGGCATACTGTCGATGATGGCTTGCCGCTTGGCAAAATCAACCACCGCATAATAGCGGGTCACCTGCGTATTTTTCCATGAGGGAGCCAGGGCGGCGGCGTCCGCCAGCTGGGCGAGAATTTCGGTGCTCACCAGGGTATTCTGAAATTTACGGACGCTTCTGCGCCCTTCGAGAGCGGCTTGCAGTTGCATTGATGATCACTCCTTCGCTTTTTGACAACTCCATCATAGGGGATTGTAGGGCAGCTTTCAAGAGAAAGGGAAGCTCTTCCCCGACAAAGACCTGTAAGCTTAGCGAAAATCTCCTGCGGAACGATTTTTCGCTGCGCAGAGGATTTTTTAATCGTTTTCTACTTAGTGTAATTATCAAAGTAGCCCTGCACCAGCACAATGGGCGTCCCCTTGTCACCGCTGCCCGAGGTCAGATCGCAAAGCGAGCCGATCAAATCGGTTAACCTGCGCGGCGTTGTGCCCTGTGAGACCATCTTACCGACCAGATCGCTCTCCTTGTTGCGAATATAGTCCGAAATGGCAGTCTTGAGCGCCTCCCCCTTGAGATGGGCAAAATCGTTGTCCGCAAGGTATTTGAGCTTGACCTCGTTGGGCTGCCCCTCCAAGCCCGCGGTATAAGCTGGGGAAACGACCGGATCGGCCAGTTCCCAAATCTTTCCCACCGGATCCTTAAAGGCTCCGTCGCCGTAGATCATCACTTCGAGCCTGCGGCCGGTCGCATCGAACAGCCCCTTCTGAATTCGCTCGACCACCGGCATACAGTCGCGCGGAAATAGCTTGACCGATTGCTCGGTTGCCTTATTCGAGCCCAGCAGTCCATAATTCTCATTATAGCCGCTGCCGCCCACCGGTGCGGTCATCAGGTCGGACAGGCAGAGTACCGTCTCGGCTCCGGCAGCCGTCAGCAATCTGCGCGAACGCTCACGGCTGTGAATATCGCAGCAAAGCACTGTTTTGGTATAGTCAAGGATTGCGCGGCAGTCGTTGGCGAATACAACCTCCACCTCACAGCCGGCGGCAGTGATCAGTTCCTTGTAATATTCGATGTAGTCCACGCCGGTGAAGGTGTGCTTGTGATAGCCAAACAACGCACGATATTTCTGCTCGCTGAGCACATCAGTCCACGGATTGATTCCCTTCTCATCAAGCAGGTCAAGATCGAGCAGATGATTTCCCACCTCGTCGGAGGGATAGCTGAGCATCAGCACCATCTTTTTGACCCCGCTTGCAATCCCACGCAGACAGACAGCAAAACGGTTGCGGCTTAAAATCGGAAAGATGACGCCAAGGGTACAATCTCCAAGCTTGGCCTGAACGTCGGCGCCGATCTGCTCCACCGTCGCATAATTCCCCTGCGCCCGTGCGACCACCGCCTCGGTCACCGCGACCACGTCGCGGTCGTTGAGTGCAAGACCCTCGGCGGCCGAAGCGTCCAGTACGCTCTGAACCACAATCTGGGCAATATCGTCCCCCTCGCGAATGATGGGAGCACGAATTCCTCTCGATACGGTACCTACCAGTCTCTCCATGGTGATACTCCTTTGCTGGTTGACAGGCGGCGTGGCCGCCCAATTTCCACTCTTCGAAAGCATTTGAAAAACGCCGGGATATATTATACCAGATGATTGGGGGTCTGCGCAATCAATTTTAAGATTTACCTGTAAAAATATAAAACCCATACATAACTTGATGCTTATGCCGGTCTTGGAATGCCGTATCAATGGTTTTCCTGCTTTGCTCCGCTCGGTTTTCCTCTTTTTTCGGGATTGAAAGGCCGATTTTCTCTTCTTTCAACGAAAAGAAGCCGCGCCACTTTTTATTGTGGCACGGCTCCTTTTGCGAGCTGTTTTGCGGCATTTGCCTCAGGCAGTTGGTTGAGACAAAACAAAGAAGCGGATTATTGTATGAAGGTTGCGCACAGAGTCGTTGTTAGACGGATAAAAATTATTTTGCTTTTTTAATTACGTTCAAGATATTTTCGGAGCAGAGCTTTTGGCATATTACCTCGCCATCAGTTCTGCCCGCCGCTGATGCCACATTAATAATTGTATCGAGCAACGGGATGTATTTCGTGATTTCCTTTTGATAATCCGCACCGTCCTGTCCCCATTTTCCCACCTTGTCACTGCCGATCATAAAATGATCTTCTTTTTTAATAATAAGATCAGCCCAAGCTTCCATCTCTTTTGTATTTTTATTGATATAATCATCAAACACCAGCCAGGAAATGTCTATGTAAAGGTTTGGATACTTTTCAATGAGCTTCTGCGCCGTTTCGAGAAGCAACGGGCTGGGTGTTTCCACCCGTCTGGAAACGCCTACATGCGCCCATATAACCTTTACATTTTTTCCCTTCGCGTATTCGAGAGATTGCTCCAGCTCATTAAGATAGAGGGTTCCCTTGTCATAGGAGGCGGTGATGTTATGATGAATGAGAACCGGCAATTTTTTTTCCGAGGCTAAATCGTAGATGCGGAGCATTCCCTTGCTGTTGGGGCGGGGAGGCTCGCCATAGGTCAGCGAGGTCAAATCGTCGTGGCGTAGCATAATTTCTCCGATTCCGAAAAAGGTATCGGGATATAGCTTCAGCAATTGTTCGAGCTGCTCATACGCATACAAATCGTTGGTATTTACACCACAGGCAAAGGGATAGAAGGTGACGGAGGAATCTTTATTTTTTTCCTTATATTGCTTCAATGCTTCGGCCAGAATAAAATCCGTCCCGGAATAATAATAGGTGCGGCTGTCGTTGCTCATGTAATAGGTTGGACTTTTTGGAGCGTTTTCATCCCACATCTTGGTCATCGGCATCCCGAAAATGACGGCTCCCTTGACATTAATCTTTTGCATTGCTTCAGCGAGAACCGCAAATCCCTCCGACTGCTGTGTGAAGTCCTGATAATGCAGGTGGCTGTCGATAAGCTCATAGGGCATTGTTTCATTGGCGGCGAACGACGGAACACAAATTCCAATCATTAGAGATAACGCGACGAGAACTGCCAAAATACGCTTTTTCATTTTTACAACCCTTCCTTTCCGCTGTACCACCGGACATAAGAGGCGATAAGGCCCTTATGTCCGGCATGTAGCCTGTCCAAACTTCTTCCATCACTCCGAAGAAAGCGCACCATAAAACGATTATGGTATTTTTTATTATATCCTTTGTTTTTGTGTTATGATGCGGAAAACAGCCGTCGAAACGAATCCAATCAGATAGAAAAAAGGCGATTGTCATATCTTTTGCTCGATATGGCAATCACCCTTTGGTTTTTTGTCGAATCTCTTTTGCTCTAAATCAGAAAACAGCTCAAAATCCTATTTTGGGTTTGCAGAGCATCCTCTTCCCGGCTAGCAACGCTCCCCGTTTTTAAAACGGAGCATCATCTCACTGGTCAGACTAATGTCCAACTCGGGGACAGGAACCGTCTCACGCGCAAGCCATTCGGCGACAGCAAGCTCGTCCTGATCCAATGTAATGCGATCCGCTCCGTCGAGGTCGCAATAAAAGCCCATCAGCAGCGTATCGGAAAAGGACCACGGCTGGCTTTTATAAAACCGAAGGTTCTTGACCCTCAGCCCGACCTCCTCCATCACCTCGCGATGCACCGTCTCTTCAATCGTCTCACCGATCTCGGTAAACCCGGCGATCAGGGCATAGCGGGCATAGCTCCGTCCGGCATACTTTGTCAGTAAAATCCTGTCTCCGTCGAGAATCGCGACGATAACGGCGGGACAGATCTTGGGGTATTCGATCTGGTTGCAGGCCGGGCAGCGCATCATCCGCTCCTTTTGATCCTGCACCATCGGACTGCCGCAGTGCCCGCAAAAACGGTGGCTGTGGTACCAACCGTGAAGCTGAAAGCCGGTGATCCCCGCAAAGGCAAGGTGCTTCGGCGACATCGTACGGAAAATCTCCCGATTTTCGAACCGTGCCCCCGCGAGACCTTGGAAGGTCAGCGCATCGTCCGCCAGATAAAAGCGTTCCTCATCGATCGAAAAAAGATAAGTATATCGCTCATAGAGCGAGGGGTTTTCCTCCTGCAGCTCCTCAAACCGGGGAAAGCACAGCGCGTTGTCCCGCTCGGTCAGCAGAACGTCCTTCCCCCGGTAGCAAAGCAGAAAGCTCTGCCCCTCAGGCGGCAAAGGGTGGTATTGATTGGCAAAATGATGCGGTGCAATATCCTGAACCATAATGGGCTCCTTTATTTGTCAATGCCTTTTATCGGTTAATTGTAGGATCAAATTGAGGTTAATTTTATAAGCCACTACTGTTACAATTATGCTTGACCAGGACATACCGAGCGCGTAGTGGACTTTCACCACCAAGTTATCGCCCATGCCGGGCGCACATCGCAAAAATCTCCGCGCCCGATCGAAGGCGCGGAGATTTTTTGATTGGTCTTACTTGGCCTTGCTCCGAATGTACTCGTCGATCGAGGCGGCGGCAGTCTTACCCGCGCCCATCGCAAGGATGACGGTGGCAGCGCCGGTCACCGCGTCTCCGCCGGCATAAACGCCGTCACGGGTAGTGGCCATATCCTCGGTGCAGACGAGGCAGCCCTTGCGGTTGACCTCGATGCCGGGGGTGGTGTTCTTGATCAGCGGGTTGGGGCTGGTGCCGATCGACATGATGACCGCATCAACAGGAATCTCGAAGTTCGAGTCCTTCTTCTCGATCGGGCGGCGGCGTCCGGAGGCATCCGGCTCGCCAAGCTCCATCTCAACGCACTCAATGCTCTTGACATGGCCGTTCTCATCACCGTGAATCTCAACCGGATTGTTGAGCAGCTTAAAGATGATGCCCTCCTCCATCGCGTGGTGAACCTCCTCCGCTCTGGCGGGAAGCTCCTCCATGCTGCGGCGGTAGACGATGTAGACGTTCTCGGCGCCGAGTCGCTTGGCGCAGCGAGCCGCGTCCATCGCGACGTTGCCGCCGCCGACGACCGCCACCGAGTTGCCGCGGTAGATGGGGGTCATGTAATCCTCATCGTAGGCGTGCATCAGGTTGGTACGGGTGAGGTACTCGTTGGCCGAGTAAACGCCAAGCAGGTTCTCGCCCGGGATGTTCATAAAGCTGGGCAGACCGGCGCCCGAGCCGATAAAGACCGCCTCAAAGCCCTCGTCGAACACCTCGTCGACGGTGATGGTGCGGCCGACGATGTAGTCGGTCTTGAGGTCAACGCCGAGCGTAATCAGGTTGTCAACCTCCTTCTTGACGATGGCCTTGGGGAGACGAAACTCCGGGATGCCGTAGCTGAGCACGCCGCCGGCGACATGAAGCGCCTCAAAGACGGTGACCTCATAGCCCTTGGCAGCCAGCTCTCCGGCGCAGGTCAGACCCGCAGGGCCGGAACCGACAACCGCGACCTTATGGCCGTTTGTCGCAGGCTTGTCGCCCGCCGAGAAGTTATGCTCGCGGGCGTAATCGGCGACGAAGCGCTCGATCCGGCCGATGCCGACGCTCTCGCCCTTGATGCCGCGCACACACTTGGACTCACACTGGCTCTCCTGCGGGCAGACACGGCCGCAGACGGCGGGCAGGCGGTTGGTCGAAAGGATGATCTGGAACGCCTCTTCAAACCGCTCCTCGGCAACCTTTTCGAGAAACTCGGGGATTCTCACGTTCACCGGGCAGCCGGAAACGCAGGGCTTGTGCTTGCAGTTCAGGCAGCGCTTTGCCTCGTCAACCGCCATCTCCTTGGTGTAGCCGATGGCTACCTCCTTGAAGTTCTTGTTGCGAACCTGCGGCTCCTGCTCGGGCATGGGGGTTTTTGTTGCAACCATATTAGCCATTATGCTTGCCCTCCAATCCGATGCGGCAGACATGCTCGTCCTTTTCCTTCTCGATTCCCTTATAGAAGCTGTTGCGCTTCATCAGTCCGTCGTAATCGACAAGGTGGCCGTCAAAGTCGGGGCCGTCGACGCAGGCGAACTTGGTCTCGCCGCCCACGGTGACGCGGCAGCCGCCGCACATGCCGGTGCCGTCGATCATGACGGGGTTCAGGCTGACGATGGTCTTGATGCCGTACTTTTTGGTCACGGCGGAAACAAACTTCATCATCGGGATCGGGCCGATGGCGATGACCAGATCATAGCCCTTGCCCTCATTGATCAGCTGCTCGAGCTGGGTGGTGACAAAGCCCGAGATGCCGTAGCTGCCGTCATCGGTGGTGATATAGAGGTGATCCGACGCGGCGGTGAATTCCTCTTCGAGGATGACGATATCCTTCGACTTGAAGCCCGCGATGACATCGACCGGAATGCCCATCTGATGCAGGGTCTTGGCCTGCGGGTAGGCGATTGCACATCCGACGCCGCCACCGACGACGCAGACCTTAGTCGCACCCTCGTAGTGGGTCGGAACGCCGAGCGGCCCGACAAAGTCCGCGAGATACTCTCCGGCCTTCATCTGCGACAGCAGGCGGGTGGTCGCACCGGCGACCTGATACATGATGGTGACCTCTCCGGTAGCGGGATCGGTATCCGCAACGGTCAGAGGAATTCGCTCTCCCTTATCGTCAACACGAAGGATGATGAACTGACCCGCCTTCGCGCGCTTGGCGATATCGGGTGCTTCAACCTTCATCAGCGTGACGGTGCTGTTGAGGGCTCTGGTTTCGGTAATACGATTCACACTCTCACTCCATTCGATTGCTATTA
>CAZVAV010000014.1:0-12915 GCA_964625135.1 uncultured Oscillospiraceae bacterium
GTTACATGATACGGCGAATCAAGGAGTTTGTCAATATCCATATCAAAACTTTCAACAATTTTTTAATGGTGCCATTAGATTTATCCATCAGTGGGAAAAGCCTGTAAGCGCGGTGTTGGACATCATCGGCGAGGTTGATGTAACCATCATGGGCGCGTCTCTGGGTGGGATGCTGGCGCCCCGGGCGGCGGCATTCGACCGGCGGATCAAGCGCATTGTAGGCTGGAGCGTGTTCCCAAATTTTCTTGACGTGGCGCTTCATGGGCAAATCCCGATGAATATGTGGGGGCCGCTTCGCTTTCTGCTGCGGCACAATCTGCGTGGGCCAGTCAATGCGATTTTGAAGAAGAAAATGGCGGCGGACGAGACCGTGGATTGGGCGGTACGCCACGGCATGTACGCTTATGATGCACCCGATCCCTTCGGCTATGTGAAAAAACTGAACAACTACAAAATGACCGACATCGGGCCGATGCTCACCCAGGATATGCTGATCCTGGGCGTGGCGCAGGATCATTTTATCCCGCGGGAACTGTACGCTCAGGAAATCAGTGCCCTGTCCAATGTAAAAAGCCTGACCTTCCGGCTGATGACCGCGAAGGAGGATGCCGGCGGCCACTGTAACGTGGGCAATCCAAAGCTGGTGTTGGACACGGTAATCGACTGGCTGGAAACGCTGCGGAAAAGAGATGCACGTTAGATCAAGGAGATTTGAAGCATGAAGTACACAGAACGAAAAAGACCTAATCATTGCGCTGCTTTGCGGGATGCTTGGCTGCGCCTGCTTCGGAGCGGGTGATTGGCCGATGCTTTACTATAAGTATATGAAGAACCCGGACAATCCGAAACAATGGATTGTAGACGCCGCCGAGACCGTCAAGAGGATATTTGCCCTGTGATTGAACGCATACGGGCCGTCGCAAACCGCCCGTATGCTGCAAGCAGATAAGGTATTGACGCCCGCTGCCCATTAGCGACCGCAAAGGGAAATCACCAACCTGTGCCGGATAATCCCTATCGTTGGACAGTCGATACGGTAGCGACGATTTTGGAAAAGAAAGATTACTTGGGGCATACGGTAAACTTCAAGACCTACATGCAATCCTACAAATCAAAAAAAGTGTTGTAATCCGGAAGAAAAACAGCTTGTATTTGAAAATACCCATGAAGCGATTATTGACGCTGATACATGGGAACGGGTGCAGGAATTATGGAAGAACAAACGCCGCCCGGCAAGGACAGGAAAGACGGACCTGTTTTCAGGTATCGTGCGCTATGCCGACTGTGGGGAAAAACTGTACTATTGCATAAGCAAGAACTTTGAAGCGCGGCAAGACCACTTTGTTTGCTCCACTTCAAGGCGCAAAGGGAAAGATGCTTGCCCCACGCATTTTATCCGCGCCGTTGTTTTGGAACGGGGTGTATTGGCTCATATGCGGCTGATCATTGCCTGCGTGTCTACATACGATCTTGTGGGGATCCTTCCCACTTTCTTGCTCAACAAGCTATCAAACAGAGAAACGGCATAGCCGAATCCATGCCGTTTCTCGAAAACATTCCCATGCTGTTTTATTGAGCCGCCCCTTCGGCTGGTCTTTTTCGACAGGCTGAGGATGACCGTACTTCCACACGGTCATCCTTTTTACAAACCATTTGGAGAAAGCTGCGGTATTGCTGCCCCAGTGCCAGCAGTTTGGCCATCAATCAGTCAGCTGTACTTGATTTTTCCATATGCTATGCCCTGTCCCCAATCAACAGGTCGGCCGCGCGTTCGCCGCCCACCTCGCTGATCCGGATGATCTCATCGCAGAAGGGCTTTAAGCTGAACGCCATGCCCGGCTCGTCCTGATCCATCAGCACACCGGTGACGGTGAAACCCATCGCCGTTTTTGATTGGGCAAACCTCTCTGCAAACTTTTCGGAAACCCTGCATTCGCCGTCGGTGATGAACACCAGGTCGGCTTTGCTCCAGCCCCGCTCTTTCATCAGGTCAACCGCCTGATCCAGCGGCGTTTCAAAATCCGTGCCGCCGCCAAAGAAATGCTGCGCGGCCTCAAAGACCCGCTCTTTCGGATACCTTCCATGCTCAAACAGATCTATTTTGACCTGCCTACCGCTGGAAAAATGGATGAGGGCGAAGTCGCGCCGGTTGATTTCCGCAATTTCCAGCAGGGCAAACGCGATGGCTTTGCCCCACGCGGCGTTGGGGCCGATTGTCGAGGAGGATTCATCCAAACACACGATGATGTCCCCCTGCCCCTTGGAGATATGCTCCCGCCGCGCGTACTGCTTGAGGCCCTTGCGCTGCAATTTCCGCAGAAACAGGGGAACCGTTTCGGGGGCCGCCAGCAGAGCCATTTCGGACGAAAGCGTCCTGCTCAGGTTGTTCCCCAGCTCCAGCGCGTATTTTTCGCCGCGGCCATAGGCGTAGGCATTTTTGCGCTTTTGCCGGATCAATTCTTTGAGCCGCCCCAAATACTCGGAAATCTCCAAAAGCTGTTGGTTTTGACGGACCTTCTCCACCAGCGCGCGGTCGAGCTCGGACGGCTCGCCCCCGCCGGCTTCATCACCCCAGGAGCGCAGGATGCTTTGAACCTCCCGCGCTTTTTCTTTGGCATCCTCCATGGCCCGCGCGAGGATTTCCCGCGCCGGCTTGGACTTAGCAAGGTTGTCCCGTACCATCTGGTTAAGGCGTTCCACCTGCCGCTCTTTGCTGTCGAGCCGGTTGGCTGTTTTCAGCAGCTTCTTCTCCAGTGCGGGGCTTGGATTGCTCTCATGCTCCCGTGCCTGCTCCTTCAGGTCCCGCAAAAGCTGCGCCGCCCGCCGTTCCTGCGCTTCAAGGGCGTCCAACGCCTTGTTGCCGCCATTGGCGGCGGCAAGCAGCTCGTCCAGATTTTCAGCTACCTGTTCCATAAATTCAGCGGTGCTCTCCATCGACTGATACCCGCGCCCCTCACAAATGGATTTCATGGCTGGGTAATCCGGCGACTTCATGATTTCTCCCAGGATATGCCGGTTGAAACGGCGCGCCAGCGGGGACAGCTCGCTTTGCTCATTGTGCCGGATGTTCAGCGAGTACAAGCTTTGAAAGATATCGCGGGACAGGTTTTCGATCAGCGGGAATTTTGCCTCACAGGTTCGCCGCACCTCCTCCAGCGCCTCGCTCCGCGGCCGGTTCTGCCGGTATACCTCATCCTCCATCCGGCGGGATTGCAGCACTTGATTTTTGCCCGGCGGCGGCTGTTGTCTTCGCTTTTTTGCATACCATGCAGCAGCCATGAGCGCACCAAAGTTCAAATACAAATCACGCATCAATATCCTCCTTGGTTATAACTGGCGCGGGAGAGAGCCGAAGCCCTCTCCCGCGCAATCTTATTTCAGAACGGGAGATCATCGCTGTCGGACACCGCCGCGAAGGGATCAAAGCCTTCCGGCGCGGCCGCCGGGGATGCGTTTGCCGCCGGTGCGGCGGGCGTCTGCTCCTTGGGCTTATCGCCGACAAAGTTCACCTGTTCGGCGACAATTTTTACGCCCTGATGCTTACTTCCGTTCTTGTCCTCCCACGGGCTGGTCTGCAGGTTCCCGTCCACCTCGATCAGTTTGCCTTTCGCAAAATATTTGCAGACAAACTCGGCCGCTGCGCGCCATGCCTCCACGTCGAAGAAGTCTGTCTTCTCCTCCTTGGAAAACCTGCGGGGAACGGCGATGCGGAATTTTGTAACCGAAACACCGCTCTGCGTCTGCCGCAGCTCCGGGTCGGCCACCAGTCTGCCGGTGATAACGATTCTGTTTGCCATGCTGGTTTCCTCCTTCTAAAATATCAGCCCTTTTTGTTGGGCAATGGCTGTGAGATTCCGGTCGCACAGGAGAGTGGCGCAAATGCTTTTCCCCTCCGGCGCATATGAATCTTCGATTTCTTTGCCGCTGCGGACAAAATAGATCGCCTCGCGGTCGATGATTTCCCACCGCATTTTCTTGGGATTCAGTCCCGGAACGTCATGCTCCGCGTAGCGCTCCATCGTGGAGAGCGCCCCACACAGGACCGGATCCCAGCGCCGCTCCGCCGCTTCGACGCCCAGCGCAAAGCCCCGCACATCCGCGTATTTTTCCTCATAGACGACGCGCATCAGATGGCAAAGTTCCACAGGGGTATCGTCGTAGTAATACTCGTTTCGGTACGCCAGCAGAATCTCCAACGGATGTGCAAAGCGGCTGAGATAGCGGACCTGTTCCGGTTCGAGCAGATGACTGTGGGTGTGCAGGCTGCGGTGCAAATTTTTCATATTGCAGATTTCGGTCGCACAGGCCAAAACCTCCGAAAACGGCTTTCCGCTCCACCGGTCTATGTACACCGCATAATCCGCTTCTATTTTTTGAAAGAACGAAACAGGGATCTTCGCCATCGTCACGCCTCCTGTTCAGCGGTCATTTCATGGCCCTTTTCCGGTTTGCAGGACTCAAAATCCTCGCGGCAGCAACGCCCCGCGGCGGCCTTCTTCACATTTTTTGCCGGTACTGTGCGGCGCGGCGTTCCCAAACGTTTGAGCGCGCGGGTGGCCGCTTTGGAGCCTCTGCGGTTGATCATACTTTTCAAGTGATTTCCTCCTTTTCCGATGCCAGGTATTGGAGCGCCTGCATCAGTTCACGGTTGTTTTGGGCGTACTGCGGCAGAAACGGTCGCATGGGGTCGAAGCTCAGATAGCGAAAGAACAGCAGCGACGTCATCGCCCGTTTCTGTTTCGTTTGAGGCAGGGAGCGCAGCAGCTTCGACAGTTCGGGGATAACGTCATACTCGCCCGTCATAAACAGGCGGTCTTCGTCGCTGAAATGCTCCCGCAGCCAGCTTCCCACCCGAATTTGCCCGGCGGTAAAGTGACGCGGCTTTTCGAGACAAAGGTAGTACCGAAGTTCCCGTCCCTTTTTCCCGGGGCCCGCCGTAAACGGATAGAGCCGGCAGGCGCGAGGCTTGGCCGCCTGCACGGTGCAGCGGTTGTTTCTGAGAAAGACGCAGGCGTCATCTGGCCCTGCGGTATTCAGCAAGAAGATCGGATAACCAGATTCATCCAGCGGCACAGCACTGGCATAGCGATCGATCACCTCGGAGGCCGGTATGTTAAAATGCCTCGCCAGATGGCAGAGGTCGATGGAATCCAGCATGATGGCGTCCTTGACATGGCGGCAGCAATCGCCGCAGCAATCGCAGCGGTAGGTCACCTGCTCGTCCATGCCCACCTCACGAATGGGCAAGCCGTTCAACAACATTGTCATAGCGGCGCCCTCAGTTGAGCGCGGCCAGCTCGTCCAACGGCACAACGGTGAAGTTGACCGCCGAATGCGCCTGCCGGCTGTACTCGTTCAGATCGTAAAGCAGCGCGTTATAGAGCGCCTGGTCGCCGCCGTTCTCCAATTCCGATTCCAGTTCCTTGGCCTGCCGGTAGACGGCGACGATTTCGGTGCGGAATTTGACGATTGCCTTGCTGCCGGAGGTCTGCACATCCTGTTTGAAGGCGTCCAGAACCTCAAGCCCGCAGGTGCGGATGGCGTCCGTTTTATCCTTAAGCGGATTGATGCACTTTTTGCCCAGCACCTGCCGGATCTCCGGGATTTCCTCGGGAGCCGTCCACAGGTAGGCCTCCAGACAGAGCAGGTCGGGCGGCTGTACTTCGCTTCTGCCGTCCAGCCACGCCTTTGCCTGTACAATAGGGGAAAAGTTGAAATATTTCCGGTCGGACACATGGATGTTTTTGCGCCGAAGCTCGCACATCACATCGTCCATCAGTTCGTTGATGGCGGGAGATATCTCCACCTGCCGCACCTCCCCCTGCATCCGCCGCAGCTCGTCCAGAGAAATATATGCGGTGGGCGCGGCGTCGCCGGTGGCCTGCTTTTTGCGGAGTGTTTCCAGCCGCTTGTCCCGATCCTGCACATACTCGGTGACCACCTTGAGATTGAAACGGTCGTAAAGAGGTCGCAGGATGCTTTCGGCGGGGTCGGAGAAGTTGGGAATCTCGTTGGACGCCGCGAAGAATGAGATGACGGGGATATCCACAGTGCGCCCCTCATTGGTGTACCGCCGCTCGTTGAGCGCGGTCAGCAGGGCGTTGAGGATACCGTCGTTCGCCTTGAAAATCTCGTCAAGGAAGCATATGTCACAATCGGGAATCTTCCCGGCGGTGATGATGCTCGGCTGATTTTGGCTGGCCGCCGACAGCACCTTGCAGAAGTCTTGCATCCGGCTTGCCATGTCGGTCAATTCGCAGAGCGCGTCGTCGGTGGGGGCGTCTTCATATTCCCGCAGGGCTTCGGTTAAGTCGTTATAAATTGTTTGGTAGGTATTGCTGCCCATCCGCACCGCTTCTGGCAGGCCGCCGGGGATCAGGCTTCCCAGATCCAGCCGGCCGAACAGCTGCTCCTCATCACACTGTTTGGAAAGCAGCCGTTCAAACTGCCGTGCGCCGGTGATCCGACTGCGGAAGCGGTTGATGGCGTAGGATTTGGCCTGCCCGGTGTCGCCCAGAATGAACAGGTTGCTGCGGGTGAGCAGCGCGATGGCGATGTATTCCACCAGCTTTTCCCGTTCTGCCACCTCGCCGTTGACTTCGGCCATGACCGCCTGCATTTTATCTCTCAGCATAAAGGCGCTCCTTTCAAATTTCGATTTCTTCTCTTTTTTACAGAGATAGTTTTGTTGGACAAAAAAGCAGTTTTTAGGAGTCGGTATTCGCTGTCTCCAAAATACAAGTACGCCTGCCGGCAAAGGCCGTCATACAGGGTGAACACATCCCCAAATTCCAGGGCAATATCAGCTCTTACGCCGTTCCCGACCAGGGATCCCATCAAGCTATCCGCTGAGTGACAGGGCACCTTATACTCCCGCAGAAACTCATATTTCACAAAAGCTGCTGGGCGCCCGATGATACCGTCATAGGGATTGTCATCCTTACGATAGACGCCCAAAACAGCTTCCTTGAGCCGCCGGGGACACTTTGCGCCAATGGCCTTAAAACATTCGGTTTGGGACAGCTTGCGGTATTTGGGATTGAATCGACAATAGCTGACGCCGCTTTTCATCCGTACACCGCCATCAAGCTGTTCCACACCCCAATGGGTATAGTAGCAGTCGCAAAGGCAGCAACTGGTGATGTTGCTGTGCATACTCACACCTCCCGGGGCGGCCAGCCCATCAGATCGCAGATCTTCCGGCAGGCTTCCACCGCCTCGCCGTCTTTGTCCTCCACGCTGCTCTTAGCGGCGAGGGCACGGACGAACTCAACGAAAAGCCGGTAAATTCCTTCGTTGGCCGGGGCGTTGCCGCAGCCGATGATACAGGCGGCAAACCGCTCCAGGCGGGCGTTGCCCTGCCCATACTGCTGCTCGCCAAAGTTCACCATTTCCTGCGCCAGATTGCCGAGGGGGATCACGCCGGGTTTTTGAATTCTGCTGATCATTTACGCTGCCTCCTTTTCCGTTTGTGCGGCATAAACCGCCTGGATTGTCTGCTCGCACTGCACCATATCGAACTGGCCGATATGAGTCCGGTGGACGGGAAGCTTCATCTGCCCGGCCAGCCAACGGTAGGCCTCGCCGTGTCCAAGCTTTTGAGCTTTCCACCAGCCGTCAAAAACGCGATGGACCTCCTGCCTTTTCAGCTTGAGCACCGAATTGGCGAGCGTGCCCAGAGGCCTTCGCGTACCGTTATGGACGCCGACGCTGGCGTTGCAGTTGGTGCAGAGATAAATGTCTCCATAACTTTTACCGCCATAGAGGACGGCGGAATCGGTGAAGATCACCTTGCCGCCGCAATAGGGGCAGATGGTTGGGATTTTAACGCTCACAACTTTTCCCTCCGTTTTCAATTGTTTTCGTAAACCCGTACAGGTAAAGATTGTAGTCACGGTACCGGGTAATGAGCCTCACCCAGTAGCCGCATTCCCTGCCATCCACAAAGAAGCTGTATTCCCCCCAACCGGGGTCGCCAATGGCCGCCTGCGGATAGTGGTTGGTAAATGCAACGATATCCGGAACGCCGTTTGGAAAATCATGGGCTATGAGGTGGTTCAGGACGCCATTAAATTCCGTTTTGCAGCCATCGGTGAGGAATTCGAGGTGGGATGGCCACCAGGTCGTCCACCAGCGGTAGCCGTCATGGTCTCCGCGGATATATCCGATTTGCCGTTCCTTATCGTTGAGCAATTCCGGATAAGGGCATTGGCAGAAAGGCAGCAGTTCTATTTTCAATTGATACACCTCTATTGTTTTATTAGGCCGCACAGTTCTCCCTCACCCTGCGCCGGGCGCGATAGAGGCAGTTGTCCACACCTTTGATTTTCATGCCCGCCTGCTCCGCGATTTCCCGGTAGCTCAGTCCCCGGGAGCGCAAATAGAGTACGTTGCCCTGCCTGCGGCTGACGAACGCTTTCGCGCGGTTCCAATGGTCACGGGCCTCGGCCGGGGCGCAAACATCACAGGAGGCAGGTATCGTCTCCTCCAATGTGAAACCGCCCGGGAGGGGGACATTCAGCCCGCGTGGGGCCGCAAGGGCGCCGCGTCGCTTCTGTCTGGCAAAATAATTGGAAAGGGCGGAGTCCATCTGCCGCCACGCAATGGTGGAAAACGCATACTTTTGCAGTTCAGGGCGCTCCATGTACTGCTGCACCGCCCGCAGGAAGGGGAGGATCACCACGTCATGGAATTCGTCGGCGTCCAGTCTCTTGTGTGCAAGGTATCGAAATACCATACCGTACTGCTCGGCGGCAAAATCGCTCTGCTCCTTGGTCAGCGGGTGCATTTCCTGTCCATTCATCTTTAAAATCCTTTCTTTAAGCGGCTTTGGCCGCTTTCTTTGTGGTTTTGGTTTTCTTTGTGGTTTTGGTTTTCTTTGTGGTTTTGGTTTTCTTCGCGGGCTTTTCATCCTCGTTTTTCGGTTTATCCGGCCGCTTCAGAACCTTTTCCCGATACTGTACCGGCGATTGGAAAAGGGTCTGCCCGGTCCCCTCAACCAGCAAAAAACCGGCTGACGTCACCGAGAGCTTCAGTATCCCGCTCATCGCGGCGATCCCCTGGCAAAATTTTTTGAGGGGATAGTAAAAGCCCTCCGGCGGCATCGGGGCCGTTACCTGAGCGATGACATAAAACTTTGATTTTGCCCGTTCGCTGTTGCTTTCAAATCCGATTCCGTCCATCCGGAATACCATGTTGAGTTGATCCCCCACGAGCGCTACCGATTCAGCTGCGTCAAGCGCGTCCTGAAGGGCCTTGGCGTCCACGACCGCCTCGTACAAGGCGGTTACGGCGGAGAGTACACTGTCCGCGTCAATATAGCTGCCGGTCCCAAGACGGGTGATAAAAGCCATTTTATCGCTTTCAAAGGTGATAAACCTTGCGGAACTTTTCAGTCTCAGCGTTTCCTCCTCACCCACCATGGACGCCAGCAAAGTGAGCGCCTCCACGGGGAGGAGCAGCGACACAGGCTTGTTTTCGCCCTGCAGCGGCTTGGTACAGCACATCAGGCGGCTGCCGTCGGTACTGATGGCGCGCGCGGCGGCATTGGAAAGCTCCAGCCGCACACAATGTTTCGGGCTTTCGCCGTCCGCCTTTGCCCGGGGCACCAAAAACGCGGTGTGCTTCGCAAGCGAAGGCAATCCTGCGAGTTTCCCGGTATATTCAGGGTTGGGAACTGGAATGCGGGGGAACGCCTCGCCGGATAGCGCCCCGATCGTAAAAACGGCATTGCCGCAGGACAGGGAGATCTGGCGCCCATTAGGGGAAAGTTCCGCCGACACCGTTGCCTCGTCAAACAGCCGGAGCATATTCGCAAACAGCTCCGCGTTCACCACAACGCTGCCGCCCTCGTACACGGCGGCGGACAGATTGCAGCAAACGGTGGTGATCAGGTCGGTTGCGGTGAGGGTGACCTCCAGATTTTCCGCGTCGGCCTCCAGAAGGACGCCGGTGAGGATCGGGTTGTTGTGTGTCGGCGGCGCGACTTTGCAAAGCCGCTTGGCCGCTTCCAGAAAGTCTTTGCGGTCAAAGGATAGTTTCATTTCATTGCAACCCCTTTGTGTTATCAGATTGATCGTCGGCGCGTCCTCTGTCCTTCATCCAGCAGATCAAAATCTCCGCTGCTTCTCGTTCGGACAATTCGTGGAAGCTGTCCATTAAGAATGAGGTGGCGCCAAACATGTTGGTGATGCCGGATTTCCGAAGTCTGTCCAAATAGGAAAAGTAGATCGTATTATCTTTGCATAGCATACAGACGACTCCTTTCTATGCCGATTTTGGAAGGTCAAACAAAGATAGTTGGTTTTCGTCCGGCTCAAGTTCCGGCTGCTTCTTTCGCCGTCTTGTAAAGACAGTGGTAAAGACAAACTCTTCCGGACTCTCCTCGCGGAATGCAGGGGGAGTGATTTCCGTCAGCGTCTGTGCAGCGTTAAAAACCGGAGGTGATGGAGATGCAGTGTCGGTTGACTGAGGAACATTTTCCGGCCGGGTAGGATGCAGGATCGCCATGCGCTTAAAGATTGCGCCGATATCCTCCACCGACTCTTTAATCCCCGTTGTGAGCTCCATCGCCAGTTGTGAGGTAAGGTCGCGGCAATCGCTGAGCGCGGCGAGCCCTTCGTCGGAAAAGTTCCCCTCCACCAATCCGGCAACCGCCAGCTTGGAGGCCATCAGTTCGATGGCCCGCGCCTGCATGACGCCTTCATAGTAGAGGAAATACACCTCGATACGAGGCGCCGTCTGGTTGATCCGCCAGCTGCGCCGAGAGGCCTGTCGCATGGTAAACAGATTGTAGCCGACATTGTAGTAGATGAGCGTGGTAAAAGCGTTGAGATCCAAGCCTGTTTCCACCACTGCAGGGTTGCAGATCAGTACCTGCAGGCCGTTGGCGACCTCGGCGTCCACCCACGCTTCCCGCGTTTCGGGCTTTACCGACGCGGGCAGGATTTTCGCCCGGATGCCCTCGCCCGCCAGCGCGGTCAGCAGCTTTTGCTGCGAATCGATGCGCACCCAGCTGGTGTAAATCAGGACGCGCCCGCCCGCGGATACCTTGTTCCGTGTGATTTCCAAAGCCTTTTTGTCCTTGGGATGCAGGTCGCCGATCGTCGCTAAATCCTTGGGCCGTACGACTTCATCGCCTGTAATGGGATTAACAAGCGGATCATGGCCATAGGGTTGATCCGGGTAGACGGTGAGCAGGCCCATGTAGGCGCTCAGGATTTTTTGGGCAGCCTTCCGGTCTTTCTGCATAAAGTCCTTTAGCGTCCTGGATATCCGGTCGTATTCCTCCCGGATTTTGTGCGGCAGATGGAGAGGTATGGGGATTTCCTCGTATTCCGGCAGATCTTTCCCCATATCCATCAGCGACAGAAAGACCGCGTTTTCCAGCAGGAAGCGGCTGTACACCAACGGAGATACGCCCGGCAGCTGGTGCTCCCGCACCTTGCGCCGGGAGGCGCGGCGGTTGGCGTTATATTCCGCCGCGGTGATCTCGTAGGTAGACTCGATCACGCCGTATTCCTTAATGAAGGTGTCCGGGGAATCGTAGGGCTTGTTGTCCAACAGCATGGAGCGCGGGAACAGGCGGTAGAGCAGATGAAAAATGCCGGAAGCGTACCCGTTGATCAGGGTCGCGGTCATGCCGACCACCTTATCCGCGGTGCGCGCCAGTTCACCCATCGCGTCGCCCTGCCCGCTGTCCCGGGCATATTGATGGATTTCATCGATGATCGCGCCGTCGATCCTGCCCTTGAGTTTTTTCTTCACATAGGTGCTGAGTGCAAAACGGCGGACGGCTCCCACGGCGGCAAAAAAACCTTCCGGCTCATTGGCAACCGCCTCGATTTCCTCAGTGTACCGCATGGCCTTTGGATCACGTAAATGATGGTAAGCAAACCTTCGGTGGATAAAACCGTAGGCGCCGATTTTGACCCACTCGCTCTGCACACCGGGGTTGAGCGGCGCCCAAAGCGTTGAACCGCAATATGCGCATTTGTGGTTTTTGCTGTGCTGCCTGCGAAAGTAAACGTCGTCGGCGGGGATCTCATAATTGATCCCGTCGTCGGTCACGGTCATCATGACGCGCCTGTGGCATTCGGGACAGAGGAACCCCTTTTTGCGCCGGCTCCAGGTGACCGCCGGGTGGTGCATATACCCGTCCCGCGCCTTTTCCTTTGAAAAGACGGCGAAGGCGGTGCGGCCGCTTTGTTCATACGCGGCATAAAAGGCTTTTAGCTGACTGATGCCCTTGATCACGCCGCCCATACTGTTTGGGATGGTTTCTTCGATTTCGCGGCACCACTTTTGCGCGACGTGTGCGGGACACAGGACGATGTTGAAGGTCTTTGCCTTACCCGCCGCCAAATGGCTCGCATACAGCGCCGTGGCGCCAATTTTTGTTTTGCCGCTTCCGCATTCCGCAATCAGTAGCGCGGGATCATGGCGGTCCAGCTTGCGTTTGAGGCCCTCTGCCGCGGCCAGCTGCGCGTCGTACAGGTGATAGCCGGTATGCGCAAAGATGTTGTCGTTGACTGACAGCACTTCGCCGGACACCGGCTCTGCCGATGGGTCAAAGAGCGGAACGAACTGGCTTTTGATGCGCTCAGCGATGGTGACGCCAAATTTTTGCAGATACTGGGACACCGTGTTGATCTCGTCGAACACGGCGGAGCTATCCGGGGCCGAGCCGGGAATTTGGATTTTACCCTCCCTGAGCCCATGCTCCACAATGCGGATGACGTTTTTGTCATCCGCTTCACAGCGCAGCATCCACGCGTCAAACTTTTCATTCAGGCAGACGGCGGTGAGCTGCTTCAGCATTTCGCCAGCAATCAATTCGTCCAGAAGGTACTCCTGGAATTCCGGCAGCAGCGGCACCCTCACACGCTTGTCGATCTCTTCAAACAACCGGTCCCT
>CAZVAV010000015.1:0-9980 GCA_964625135.1 uncultured Oscillospiraceae bacterium
GACAACGAGATCGCCATGCTCCGGGAAGCCAACGGGTTTGCCATGAGCCAAAAACGCGCCCGTCAGCTTCGGTGCATCGAGCACAGGATCACAGCATTGGAGTACGCCATCGAGACCCGGAGCCGGTCTCCCACTATGCTGCAACAGCCACAATCACGTTTGTTTAAGCGTCTTTTAAGGCGCTTTTTTAATACAAAAAAGGAGTGTTAAAGATGAGAGTATTGAACCGAAACAAGCGCACCCTCTCCCAGCTTGCCATGAGATGGTCGGACGGTGGTGGAGATCCCGCGCCGTCTCCCGCGCCCACCCCCGCACCGGCTCCGACGCCCGCGCCCACCCCTGCTCCGGCTCCGACGCCCGCGCCCACCCCTGCCCCGGCTCCGACGCCCGCGCCGGCCAAGACCTACACCGAAGCGGAGCTCGAGGCCGCCAAGGCCGACGCGCTGGCTGCCTACAAGCAGCACCTCGAGGAGGCCAAGGATTATGAGAAGATGACCGCCGAGGAAAAGGTCGCCTACCTTGAAGCCAAGGCCATTGATGACAAGCTGACCGCCTACACCACCCAGCAGCTCTCGGCAAACACGCTGCCCATCGAGCTGGCCAAGTATGCCAAGGGCAAGGACGAGGTCGAGACCGATGCCCGTATCAAAGAGCTCAAGGAGCTGATTGCCAAGGACGTACAGGCCGGTGTGGAGGCCCGCTTTAAGGGCAACGCCTTTGTGCCGCGCGGCAGCGCGACCGGGGCAACCCCGACCGCAGACACCAAGGCACGTCCGCGCGGCGTGTCGATCCAGTAACGGAGGAGTAGCAGCATGGCCAATAACCTTCAGTTCGCAACTGTTTTTCAATCTTGGCTCGATGAGGAGCTGACCCACCGCTCCTACACCGGCTGGATGACCCCCAACGAGAGCATGGTCGACTACGCAGGCGGCAAGGACATCAAGATCGCGCAGATGGACGTCTCCGGCCTCGGCGATTACAAGCCCGTCACCGATGGCAGCGCCTATCCCAACGGCGCGGTCAGCCTCGTCTGGAAGCCCTATGAGTTTACGATGGATCGCGCCGTGCGCTTTTTGCTGGGGCGCACCGATCCCTCGGACAGTCACTTTATGGCGACGACCGAAAACATCATGCGCCTCTTTGCTCAAAAGCAGCTGGCCGTCGAGCAGGATATCTACCGCTTCAACCGGCTCTATGCCGCGCTGCTGGCTAAGACCAAGTGGGCCTCCCACATCAAGACCCTCACCGCCGACCTCACCTCCGGCAATATCATTTCCACTGTCAGCGACCTGTCCACCCTCGTCAAGGAGGATTCCAACGAGGAGCAGAATTTCGTGGCGTTCATGACCATGAAGCACGAGCCAATTTTCCGGGAGGCGCTGAAGAACAGCCACAACGCCGTTGAGTTTGGCAAAACGGTCAGCATCAACGGCGCAAGCTACCGCTGCGCGGTGGTCAACGAGCTGCCGGTGATCTTTGTGCCGTCGAGCCGGATGCAGACGGCCATCAAGATCAACGACGGTCGCACAGCCGGTCAGACCGAGGGCGGCATCGTCAAGGATGCCAGCTCGCAGCAGATTGAGCTGCTGCTTACCTCGTCCGATGCGGTGATCGCTGCCGGTAAGGTCGACTCGGTCAAGGTGATTGCCGCCGATGACCAGCAAACCAGCGACGAGACCACCATCAACTACCACTACGTCTATGACTGCTGGGGCATCGACAACCAGCTGGCCACGGTCGGCGCGATTGTCCGAGGCTCGGGCGCGTAAGGAGGATACCGCTATGATGCGTCTTACCAAAAACGGGCTGATCCGCGAGGTCGAGAGCCTCGATGCGGCCATCCCTTACATCCAGCAGGGCTATGAGCTTGCGGAGCTCGACCAGGGCGATGTCGAGGAGCCGTTGCTGACGGCGTCCGAAATGCGCCGCGAGGCCGCCCGGCTCACCGTCGAGCAGCTGACCGAGCAGTGCAAGGCATTGGAGATCGAGATCCCGACCAGCGCCAAAAAGGCCGATCTGATTGAGCTGCTGGTGGCCAACACCATCGGCGCTGCCGAGGGTTAAGCGGTGGCCGCCTATAACGCCGGTCAGCTGCGCATTGCCGTCCTCCACAAGCTGCAGGCCAGATACCCTGACCTCAGCGAGGAGGACGCCTCCGAGCGGGTTGACCGGGCATCCGAGTATTTTTGCGCGGAGACCGGGCGGCACCATGTACCGCCCGGCGCGTTTTACTTGTGGATTGACATGGCCGTGCGGGTACACACCCTCATGGCCGCGTCCAGCAACACTGCGACCGGGGCCGTCACATCGATCAAGAGAGGCGATACCACCATCAGCTACAGCGATGGCGCGGTCGCCGAGGCGATGGCCGACGTCTACAGTCGCATCGCGTCCTACCGGGTGGTGAGGAGCCGATGACCGAGCGGGAGCTGCTCGCCACCACCTACCATGATCGGGCCGACGTCTACCGCAAGGCTGATCTGCCCGATCCTAACACCAACCAGATGCGCCCAGCCGTCACGAGAGTGGCGGCTGGTGTTGCATGTGCCCTCTCGCAGAGCCGCAGCGGCAAGCATACCGTGCGGGACGGTGTTGGCGTGACCGACAGCAGCCATGTGCTGTTTTGCGATCCAGCTGTTGATATCCAAGCCGGTGACCGGCTTGAGATCACTACCGAGGCGGGACAACACTTTACCCTTTGGGCGGGTGCCGGATTTGCGTATGTCTCACACGCCGAGATCCCGCTCACCGGGGAGCAACGGTCATGATCATAGACACCAAGCCGTTTCGGGAGTATCAAAATCGCCTCAAGGGCACCAAAAAGCTGATCCGCGACCTGAGCGCGGCGGAGCTTAACCGCATCACGGATCGGCATCTCGCCCGCTGCAAAAAAGGCACACCGGTGGGCATCAGCCCCGACTCCCCGACGCTGCGCGACCGATGGGATCGCAGCGGCGTACAGGATACGCCGGACGGCGTGATGACCGAGGTATTTAACCCCACCGAATACGCCGCCTACTGGGAGTTCGGCCACCGGCAGACGCCGGGGAGGGTCGTCTTTATCGAGCTGTCCCCCGGCCAAAGCGTCTACGGCAGGCCCGCCCGCGAGGTCAAAAAGGGCAAGCATGCTGGCAAATGGGGCGTCACACTGCGGCTCAAAAAATCCTATGTCAAGGGCGCGTTTATCATGACCGACTCGGAGAAACAAGCTCAGCGCGAGCTGGACGCCGCCGCCAAGCGCATTTTTAAGCAGATCGAAAGGAGCCTTGGATAGATGGACTTACTCAATGATATTCTGGCCGCCGTCTCGGTTGGCCTCGGCGTAATCTGTCCGGGTATCCCGGTCTGTGTGGAGGATGTGCCGCAGCGTGTCCCGCCGCGCTGCTTTTTGATCGGCTACGCTGGGGAGGTCACGGTCGCCCCGTATCCGCACGGTGGCCGCAGCGTCTCCGGTACGATCGATATCACATATTTTGCCCCCGAGCGCGGCAAAGAGCCAGAGATCAAGCGGGAGCTAAACGTTGTGTTTGGACAGCTCTCACTTGGCTTGAGCCATGTCTCCTATGGCGGGATATCGGTCACACTCGGGCGTCACCGGCGCACCGATGATGGCAAGGATGGAGCGCTGCGTGATCTGGTGTCCTTTCGGGCATTTTTATATCCTGTCGATACAACCCCACTCATGAACGATATTTCCATCGGGAAGGAGGAAATTAAATAATGGCAGCAAACAAAACCGCTCCCCGCTTTCGGGCGACGGAGCTGATCCGGATCGCATCCGGCGTGGAGAGGGATGTCCTCACCATCGTGCTTGATCCTGCCAAGGATTACACCAAGGATGAGGCCAAAAAGCTCTACAACGATTTTTTGACAAAGAAGGGAGGCAAGTAATATGTTTGTCGGCAACTGGTCAACCCAAAACCAAGTGCTGCCCGGCGTCTACATCCGGTACAAAGGCGAGGGAGCCGTCCCCTCGGTGGTCGGCGACCGCGGCACCGTCGCGCTGCCGATCACCCTGCCGTGGCTCCCGGAGCAGCAGGTGATCGAGTTGACCGCCTCGGAGGCGGCCAAGCTGGCGGCTGCGCACGGCAGCGCCGCGCTGCCGATTCAAGAGGCGGCCAAAAACGCCCGCACCCTGCTGGTGTACCGACTCAACAATGGCACTAAAGCGACCGCGACAGTGGGCATCCTCACGGTGACTGCACTCTACAGCGGCAGCTATGGCAACCGGATCAGCGTGTCGATCGAGGCCGCCGCCGAGCCGGAAGACAGCTTCCACGTCATCACATGGCTGGACAGCAACGAGGTCGACCGCCAGACGGTAACGACCGCTGCCGCGCTGGTGGCCAATAGCTACGTCACATTTGCGGCAACCACAGGCGAGCTCGCTGCTGCTGCGGGTGTTAAGCTTGCCAACGGTGCTGACGGTGAAGTGACCAACGCCGAGCATGTCACCGCGCTCGAAGTGCTCGAGGCACGGGAGTTTGACGCACTGGCTTGTCTCTTTGACGCCGCCGACATCAAGGCCCTCTACGTCGCGTGGGCCAAGCGGATGATCACCGAGGATGGCGTCTATCCGCAGGTGGTCATCCCGGACAGCACCACCGCCGATTTTGAGGCGGTTATCAGCGTCAAAAATGGCGTGTACCTTGAGGACGGCACCCACGTCGACAAGGCCACCGCCTGCGCCTACATCGCGGGGGCAACCGCAGCCTGCCCGCTGGACGGCAGCCTGACCAACGCCGCCTACATCGGCGCGGTCGATGTAGATCAAGGCTTTTCGGTTCCAGCGCGCAAAAAACTGGCGAAGAGCGGTCAGATCGTCTTTTTGCCCCCTTCGGCGGGAAACAGCACGGTCACCATTGAAAAGGACATCAACACGCTGGTGACGTTCGGTGCGGGCAAGACCTATGCCCTTTCCAAAAATAAGATCATCCGCATCCTTTACACCATCAACAAGGACGTCATCAAGATTGCCAACCTCTACTATAAGGGTAAGGAACCAAATCACGACAACGGTCGATCCAAGCTCAAGGCGGCAATTCTCGAGCGGTTCCGTGAGCTGGAAAAAGGCAATGCCCTGCAAAATGTAACCCCCGAGGACATCGAGGTCGCCAAGGGCGAGCTGATCGACGCATCTGTGATCAACCTCACGGCACGTCCGGTCGATGTTATGGAGACATTCTATGCCTCGATCATTGTTGAGGGATGAGAAAGGAGACCTAATCTATGAGTGGATACAACGCACCCGCCGCAAGAGAATTTCGGCAGGATGACCCGATCTCCGCCGCACAAGGGACGGCATTTATGACTGTCGGTACCCAAAACATCGTGCTCTTTTACGCCAAGAGCGTCGAGGCCAAGATCACCAAAAACAAGCAGGACGTCCGGGTCGCCGGGCGTCGGTCGGTCGGAAAAAAGGCGACCTCTTGGAGCGGCTCGGGCACCATGAGCATCTATGAGATCACCAGCGCGTTCAAGGAGATGTTCCTCAGCTATGTCAACAACGGCGAGGACGTCTATTTTGCCTTGCAGATCGTCAACGAGGATGCACGCTATGGCCGCGAGGTCAAGCAGCTGACCGGCTGTAACTTCGATGAGATCATCTTCGCGCAATTTTCCGATGAGGACAGTTTTCTCGAACAGGAGCTGACGTTCACGTTTGACGGGGTTGAACTGCTCGAAAAATACAAGGACGCGAAATAAGGAGGCATTACTATGTCGTTAAAAGCATTTTTTAAGGAGGCTGCTATCCAGCCTGAAAACCTGATGGTTGTTATCAGTCCTCGCTTTGTCGGTGCGGACAGCGCACCGCTTGAGTGGGAGCTGCGCCCGCTCGAAGAAAAGGAAAATGCCGCTATCAAGCAAAGCTGCATCAGCAAAAGAATTATCAAAGGACAACGATCCAGCAACTTTGACGGGCCGCTGTACACCCTGCGGATGACCGCCGCCTCGGTGGTTTACCCCGACCTTAGAGATGCCGAGCTGCAGCAGAGCTATGGCGTGGTCGGCGCGGAGGCGCTGCTGCAGGCCATGCTGCTGCCCGGCGAGATGACCGAGCTGCAGCAGCAGGTACAGATCGTCAACGGATACGACATTGATAAGCTCGCCGAGGAGATGGATGAGGTAAAAAACTCCTAAAGGACGGCGATGCGGAGGCGAATTATGCGTATTACATCCTGCATAAGCTGCACCGCTGGCCGTCCGAGTGGATGGGCCTGCCCCGCGCGGAGCAGGCCGCCATCTTTGTGTTTATCGATGAGCAAATTAAACAGGATAAAAAAGAGGCCGCCAAAATGAAACGGCTCAACGCCAGAAGGGGGAGGTGACGTATGGCTACCATATCAACAATGATGAAGTTGCAGGATCGATTTACGACGATCATCGAAAAGAGCATCAACGCAATGGGCCGGATGGTTGACGGCATGGAGGAGATCAACCGCGCCGAGGGCAATCTCGACATGGGGCCTACCTTTGCGGAGATACGGCAAAGCATCTCACTGGCCGATCATGCTCTCGATCAGTTTAACAAAGAGCTGAAGGAGTCCAAGAATCATGAGCAATCGGTCAACCGCCTCACGGGTGGATTTGGCAGACTCTCCAAGGCGATCGTTGTCGCCAATCAGGGGCTCGAACTGATCCAAAAGGCGTGGGGGGCGCTCGACAGGCTCGGCAGCTCCTCCGACGCCCGTGTCGGTGCGGATGCCCGGTTGGCCATCATCAACGACGGCCTGCGGACGCAGGAGCAGCTCGAGGCGCAGGTCATGTCGGTGGCCAACAAAACCCGCTCAGAGTACGAGGCCACAGCCGAGCTGGTCGCCCGGATGGGGCGGCAGGATTATTTCAAGGGCAACAACGACATGGCGCTGGCCTTTGCCGAGACGCTAAACAAGGGCCTCATCGTGTCGGGCGCGTCGGCGCAGGAGGCCAACTCGGCGCTGATCCAGCTCTCGCAGGGCATCGCGTCCGGCGTCCTTAGGGGCGAAGAATTTAACAGCATCATGGAAAACGGCTCGGTGCTCGCCGAGATGATGGCCACCTCATTGGGAGTTACCAAGGGTCAGCTCCGCGCGATGGCGCAGGACGGCCAGCTCACCACCGACGTGGTGGTCAGCTCGATTATGGCGCAGGCCGCCGCGATCGATGAGCAGTTTGCCTCGATGCCGACCACCTACGGGCAGGCACAAAATCGGATGCACAATATCACCAGCCGGATCATGGCCAACCTCGCCGAACCGGGAGGTGGCATTGACCTACTTGTAGATAAGCTAGGCGAACTGACCGCATGGCTGGATACGGCGGACGGCTCCCGGTTTCTCGCTGGAATGGGAAGCGCAATTACCATGATCGTAGGCGGGCTACTAACCCTCGGTCAACTTGCGGGCAGCACCTACTTATTTTTCGCCGACAATTGGCCTGCCATTGAGCCAATTGTGATTGGTCTGGCGGTCGCTGTCGGAACCCTTACCACGGCATGGCTCGTCTATAAAGGTGTTCAGGTGGCCAGCGCTGCTGCCACAGGTATTACGGCAGCAGCAACATTGGTGCAAGCGCTGGCCGCTGGCACAGCAACTGCCGCGCAGTGGGGTCTCAATGCCTCATTGCTGGCCTGTCCGCTGACATGGATCGTTGTCGCGATCATGGCGGTCATTACGGCAGTCGTGGCCTTTGTGGTCTGGATTTATAAGCTCTGGCAGACCAATATCGACTTCCGGGTCGGTGTGATCCAAATCTGGAACTCAGTTTTGGGCTTTTTCGAACATGTGCCTTTGTTTTTCATGGGGATCGGAAACGGTATCGCTAATGCCTTTTCGGTCGCGAAATCCTTGGTGCTGCTTACCCTCGAGGAGATGGTCAACGGCGCGATCGAGCGGATCAACAAACTGATCTCGTTCGCCAACAAGATTCCCGGCGTGTCGATCGACGTGATCGACAACGTCACCTTTGGCACCGAGGCCGCGATCGAGGAGCAGGCCAAGCGGGAGGCCCGCAACGCCGACCTGCAGCGCGAGTACGACAATCTCGCCGCGCGCAGCGCCGCGCGGGAGCAAAAGCTGCAGTCCGACGCAGACCGTTGGCGCGCCGAAGCTGCCGCCACCGAGGCGGCCAACAAGGACAACGCCGCGCAAAATGCTGCCGAAAAAGATTTCGATTTTTCCAACGTGGCATTCCCCAAAATGGAGCTGGCTGGAGGCACCAAGGTCGGCATTGAGGAGGAAAGTCTCGAATATCTCAACGATATCGCCGAGATGCGAGTGCTGCAATCCTTTGAGGGCGGTGCTGGCTTGCACCTGACCCCCGAGGACGCAGCCCTGATGCGCTCCTCTGCTACACCGCAAAACAACATTTTTTACGTCAATCACGACGGCAGCGTCAAAACCAATGTTGACTACCGGCAGGGCGAGGATTGGGACACGATCCGACGTCAAATGGAGGAGGACTCCCAAAACCAGATCAATACCGGCCTCGACTCGCTGGAGGAGGTGGTGTTCGGTGGTTAAAACATTTGTGGACGGTAAGCAATTACCTGTCAACCCGCTCGAGGACATCACCCTGACGCTCAAGTCCGGCAACAAGACGATCGACCTGGTCGCGCTCGGCGAGGTCACCCTGCTGGGGGATCGCGCCCTCTCGGCCATCACCATCAAGAGCATTTTCCCGGCGCAAAAATATTCGTGGGTCTCGGCGGGCAACCTCCGAGACCCCGATTATTATGTCGATTATCTCACCAAGCGCCTGACCCGCAAAAAGACGGTGCGCTTGGTCATCACCGGCGACGGGGTCGACATCAATATGCGCTGCTCGATCGAGAGCTTTGCCCCACAGCGCCCGTTTGGCGAGGTGGAGGACGTCTATTACACCCTCACGCTCAAGGAGTACCGCAGCTATGGGGCGACCCGTGTGCAGCTGGCCACCCCCAGCACCGCGACGGTGGCTCCGGCCCGCACCGGGGACAAACCGGTCGGCAAAACTTACACCGTCAAGGCGGGCGATTGTCTCTACAGCATCGCGCAGAGCCAGCTCGGGGACGGCAGCCGCTATCCCGAGCTGTACAGCGCCAATCAAGCGTTGCTCGACGCCAAAAACAAAAGCGCCGGTACGCCCCGCTATACCATCTACAGCGGGCAGGTGCTGACCATCCCATGACTAGGAGGTAACCCACATGAGCTTTACAGCGCTGCTGCAGCGTCCCAACGGGGAGGCATGGGATATCTCCGCGCTGGTCAGCTCGGTCGAGGTGACCGACAAGATCAATCAGGCGGGCACCTGCACCCTCAAGATGGTCGACAGCCTGCATCCCGAGGTCGGCAACGCGCTGATCATCCGATACGATGGCGCGACCTACTTTGCGGGATATGTCTTTAAGGTGGATTTTAGCCATGACCGCACCCTGTCGGTGACCGCCTACGACCAGCTCTACTACCTCAAGGCGACCGACTCCAAACGGTTTGACAATCTCACCCTCGATCAGATCGTGTCCGAGCTGGCCGTATCCTTTGGGCTGAGGCTCGGTCAGCTTGAGCCGACAGGATACCCGCTCGGGAGTCGCCCGTTTGACCAAAAGACCCCGCTCGACATGATCGCCTCCTGCACCAACCTGACGCTGCTCGGCACCGGCCAGCTTTACTACGTCAAGGACGTCGCCGGGTTGATTACGCTGCGCAATGTCCGATCGGTGGTGAGCGGACTGCTGCTCGAGCCGGGGAGCATCCTCACCGGCTACCAGTACTCCCGCAGCATCGACGGCGACACTTACAACCAGATCAAGCTGGTGCGAGACAACAAGACCGCTGGCAAACGGGAGGTCTACATCGAGCGCGACACCGGCACCATCAAGCAATGGGGCCTCCTGCAATACTATGAAAAGGTCGATGACGGCCTGAACCCCGAAAAGATCAAGGAAAAGGCCGCCGCGCTGTTGCAGCTAAAGAATCGGGTTAAGCAGACGCTTTCCCTCGACGCGCTGGGCGATCAGTCGC
>CAZVAV010000015.1:9990-12774 GCA_964625135.1 uncultured Oscillospiraceae bacterium
CGGTGCGATCGTCTGTGCCCGGCTCCCGGAGGTCGGCCTCGAAAAGTTTTTGCTCTGCACCACCGCGCGGCATAGCTTTAGCAACACCGCTCACACCGTAAAAGTTGATTTAAGGATGGTTTAATATGTCGTTTATAACGGTCGAGCAATGCAAACAAATCGTAAAAAACTATCTGGCCGCCTCGGGGAGAGGCGGCTTTTTGACCGGCAAGGTGCTGTCCGTCGCGCCGCTGAAGATCGAGCTGGAGAGCGGCCTGCAGCTCACCGCCGCCGACCTCTATATCACCGACCACTGCAACGGGATCGCGATCAACCTCAAGCATGATCACGGCGGCACCGAGGCGCTGCAGGACGGCGTGGTGATCCGGCGCGGCCTCGCTCCCGGCGACGGGGTGCTGCTGATCGCCCGGCCTGCTACCCGCGATGGCCAGCAGTATATCCTGCTCGACCGCATCCAGCCGCTCGGCGCAAGGGAGGTGAACGCCGTTGATCCCCCAAGTAACCCTGCCTGATTATACGATCGTCGGCCAGCCGTCCAAGACGTGGTATCTTGACCCCGAGACCAAGCGAGTCACCGGCGCGATCGACGGCATCGACGCCGTGCTGCAGGCGGCATGGCTCACGCTGCTGACCCCGCGCTATCGGCATTTGATCTATAGCTGGGCCTACGGCAGCGAGCTCGACACCCTCGTAGGCACCGATCACGATTATGCGCTGTCCGAGGCCAAGCGGATGATCGCCGACGCTCTAAGCACCGACGTGCGGATCACCGATGTCCGGGATTTTGTCTGGTCTGCCGGGGTACTGCAATTTGTGATCGATACGATCTATGGCACACAAGCAATACAATTGGAGGTGGATAACCTTGCAATCCTATGAGACGATCCTCGCCGAGATGCTGGCCAAGGTGCCCAGCGGCCTCGACAAGCGCGAGGGCAGCTTGATTTATACCGCGCTGGCTCCCGCTGCCATGATGATTGCGGAGCAGCAGTTTTGGGATGATCAAGTGGTTGACGCAACGATGCCCGACACAGCGGTCGGCGCGCACCAATCCCGGCTCTACTCCGACTTTGGAGTCGACCGGGACAAGGCGACCGCCGCCCAGCGCAAAGGCATTTTTACGCCTGATGTGGCAGCCATCGGCTCCCGGTTTGGTGCGGAGGGCATCGGCTACACCGTCAAGGCCAAGCTGGACGCGGGCGGATACCTGCTCCAATGCGAGCAGCTTGGGGAGGTCGGCAACCGCTATTTTGGGGCAATTCTCCCTCTTGATAACCTCAACCCCAACTTGGAGGTTGCGCAGCTCGCCGATGTCCTCGTTGCCGGTGAGGATGAGGAGGACGATGAGACCTACCGGCTGCGGTTTTATGCCGAGATGCGCGCGCAGGCATTTGGCGGCAATGTCGCGCAATACCAACAGCAGATCAAGGCCATTCCCGGCGTCGGGGACGTCGAGGTCTTCCCGACACCGGGCGACGAGGGCGGCAAGGTCGCTTGTATCATCGTCGATCCCGCCATCAAGCCCGCCAGCGCCACGCTGGTCGCCGCCGTGCAGGAACTGATCGACCCCACGCCGCAGGGCAAGGGCTACGGCCTCGCGCCGGTCGACCACACGGTCACCATCTCCACCCCCGTGCAGGTGGCCATCGCGGTGGCGGCGGTCGTCACGATCGACTCCGACTACACGCTGGTCAGCCTACAGAGCGGCATCGAGGCAGCGATTACCGTCTATCTCGATACACTGGCCATGCGTGGAGATGTTGTCCGGCGCGCCCACATCGAGACAGCGATCCTCGGCGTGGATGGTGTGATCGACGTGGCCTCGGTGACTCTCAACGGGCAAGCGGCCAACATTACCCTGACCAAGACCCATGACGCCTACCAGTTGCCGTCCCTCGGCACTGTCACGCTGCAGGAGGGGTCATAATGTACGCTTACCTTGATCTGCTCCCGGATATCCTGCGGGACAGCCCCGAGTACCAAGCGATCGCGGCGGCTGTCGATGCGCAGGCTGCCAAGATGCAGCAGCGTCAGAGCGCAATGCTGCTTGAGACGAGGATCGGCAGCGCCCCTGCGGGGATTATCTCCCGCTGGGAGGCGGTGCTGGCACTTGACTCCAACCCCGCCCTGACGCTGGATGAGCGGCGTTACCGGGTGCTCGCCCGCATCCGGCTGCGGATGGTCGTGACGTTGCGCAAGCTGCAAGAGCAGCTCGCACAGGTCACCGACGAGGGTGCTACGGTCAGCATCGACTATGCGCATCGCATCCTGACGGTGCAGCTCGCGCTGCGATCCAAGCACAACCACAGCACGGTCGACCAGCTGCTGCGCGAGACGATGCCCGCTAATCTGGTGGTCGTGATCGAGCAGCTCTACAACCGGTGGGCTGACTACAGCGGCATCACATGGCGCGCGATGGCCGCTAAAACATGGCGGCAGATGCGAGAGGAGGTAATCCAGTAATGGCCACACAATATACCCCACACTATAATCTCAAGCAGCCTGATCCCGATGATTTTATTGATATCAATGACCTTAATCCTAATTTTGCGGCGATCGATGCTGCGCTTAAGGCGCACGACGATCAACTCACCCCCGCCGAGGCAAAGGCCGAGCCGGTCGATGCGGACAGCCTTGTGATTGCTGATGCTACCACCGAAAAAAAGAAAAAGCTGACCTTTGCGGCATTAAAAGCGTGGATTGGCGGTGCCTTTGCTGCTTTGAGCCACGGCCACGCGATCAGTGAGGTTACCGATTTAGGTGCGCAATTGTCCAATAAGGCGG
>CAZVAV010000016.1:0-6547 GCA_964625135.1 uncultured Oscillospiraceae bacterium
CGGGGATGACTCTCTCTCCCTCGCCCTGCGTTTTCGAGCGGTGTCCTGTTCTTTGCGTACAAGGTATTTGTACCAAAGCTCCTGCCAGTCGCCCCAATCGTGGAGAAACAGCTCGCCTTCAACCTCGTCAATCCAGCCGGACTCGACCATACTCTCGACCACTTTGACTGGGTCAAGGCCCTCGGTGAGGCCGGATGAAATGACATCGGCTACGTCCTCTTTCTCTGCGCTCTTGATGTAGCCGCTCTGTTCGGCGTTCTTGATGCCCCAGAGCCAAAGCGTGATGAGGCAGCCGAGAGCTTCATTCCGGGAGCACTCTGCCAGTTTTGCGAGGTGCCGGAGCTTCGGGCCAATGACATCCTCGTGGACGCTTATCCATGCCATTCAAATCACCTGCCTTTACTTCCCAGCGGCGAGCTGGCTACTCGCCGCCGGATAGTGTTTTATTCCTCGCCGCCGCTCTGGTTGCCTCCGTCGGTGGGGTCGTCCTCGCCTTCGGGAGCGCAATCCTCAGCAGCTTCGATGAGGTGCTGCATGGCTTGGTTGTAAATGCTGACGGTCATTCCGTTGGTGCTTGTGAGCCCAAGCTCACCGATGATGCTCTTGAGGACGTCGTTCGCTACCTCCTTGCCGAAATGCTCACGGGCGTATTTGAAGAGCTCCTGACGCTGCTCCTGCGTAATAACGGGGTCTTCAGGAGGGTCGGCCTCAGTCTGCTTCGAGGCGGGATGAGCGTCATTCTCGCCAACGACGGAGTAATCATCAACAGGGATGGCTCCGGCGGCTATCATTTCATCCTCAGAATAGAGCCCTTCGTAGTCATTCGGGAAAGCCTCGCGGAGGCACTGGCTGACGGCTACCTTCTCAATCATGGTAGCGGGCTTAATCTTCCAGTTGGCCTGACCGCTGCTGTATTCGTCGAGGGCTACCTCCCTGTAAATCTCCTCGACCAGCTCCGTCCCGTGCCGCTGCCGATACACCCGGCACCAGCCGCCGATGAGCGTCTCCTTGAGGATGGCATAGATGCAGCATCCCTCCTTCTGGATGACCTGCCCTTCCCGGACGATAGTGATGCCACTCTTCTTGCCTCGATACTCCGGGTTGCGGTCAGCCCGGCGGTTGTAGGCGTGTTTGCCCACCACAATCTGGGCGGGCTTGGTATTGTCATACTTGATGAGATAGACCTCGCCATTCTCCAGCGGGTCGAGGCGCTTGGCCTGACAGGTGCGGAGGAACAGCGCCACCTCCTGTTTCGTGATGTTGCCGTTGCCGCGAGTACAGAAGTTGATGACGGTGTCAGCGTCAAGGACGACCGGGATGCCGGAGATGGACTGGAACTCAACGCGGGTCAATTCGTTTGCCATTTTCATTACCTCCCACTAAAGCTCATGCTGGCGATTTCTTTGTAGGTCACGCCGGGGATTTTGATGGAGCCCTTGCTGGCCCGGATGAGCCGCATGATGGCAGCCTTGTCTACGGGCCGAAGCTCAATGCCGGAAAAGCTGATGGGGACGGTCGCAGCGTCGATGCCGACGAGCTCCCAATCCCTCTTCGTACTGACGCCCTTCACCTTAGGGGTGGAGACGGCGACATTCAATGTTCCGGCTGCGTTGTCGATGATTTCGGCCTCCTCAATGGCGGTGGTGGCCTCGGCCTTCTTTCCCTGCTCTTCGAGCGCGATTGCCTCGGCGAGGCGCCGGTTAGCCTCCTCCTCTGCGGCTTTGCGGGCGGCAACCTCAGCCTCGCGCCGCTTACGCTCCTGCTCTGCGGCGTAGCCTCCCATCGCTTGTTTCACAATCTTCTCGGCCTGTGCCAGCGGAGCAAGCATCGCTTTCTCCCGGTCGCAGATTTCCTTGTGGGACTTGTAGGCCGCATCCTTCATGGGTTTGAAGAAATCCACAACCTCATTTGCCTTGGCCTTGAGCATCTTTCCAAACTCAGCGGCGCTCTGGTACTCATCATCGCTGGTGACGGGCATCTGTGCAGCCCTGACCTCCAGAGCGGAGGTCTGTTTCTGGAGGGCTTCCTCCTTGGGTGCTGCGGTGGGTTCGTTGACCACTCCAATAACGGAAATGACCTTTTCAGTAACGGTTTCAGGCATATTTACTCCTCCTACTTATACTTTTCAGCAAAACCGGCTACATTCAGTAACGAGCCGAATACTTTCCAGCACTCGGTCTTCGGCGGAAAATCCTTGCCGGTGTGCCTTCGATAGGTTCCGTCGCTCCTAAGTTGGAGCGCAACGGTGTTGTCATAGCGGATGCCGTGGCTTTCTTCAGCCCGGCTGTACGCTTCAAGCTGCACCCCGACGAGCATAGGGATGAGGGCTGACGTGGTCTTAAAATCGACCAGCGTATTCACTCCGCGCTCCTCACAGCCCATATCGGCCGTCCCTGCGTAGCGCAGCAGCTTGTGATAAATCTTGGTTTCGGACACGAACGGCTTCACCTCGTAGTCCTTCATCCACGCCCTGAACGCATCCAGATACCCAGCAAAGTCAGGTTCGATGTCTTCGATGCCGTACTTCACGAGGTTTTCAATGGCGTTGTGGACGGCGGTTCCTCGATCTGCCGCCCGGTTAAGCGTGGCCTCGTCGATGCCGCCGTAATGGATTTCGGACAGAGGCTTCATGAGGGTCGTGACACTCGGGATAATGCTTCCATTCAGCCGGTAGATGTGAGCCTCCTCGTCGAAGGTAAGCTCAGGGAACGTCTTGACATCTAACATCTGTCCTCCTCCGCGACGCGCTTGGTGGCGCCATAGCTTTCAAAGAGGATTTCCTCAGCGCAATCGGAGAAACATTCCTCGTGGTACTGCTCGCCATCCATCTCCACATAGGCGTCTCCGACTACAATGGGCTCTGAGCAATGCTTGCAAGTGTGAACGGTCGGAGGGTCTGGGGCATTGGGGCACCGACCATCACACGGGGACTGATGACATATTGAGCACACGGTTCAGCTCTCCTCTCCTGTTGATTTCTTCACGCATAACGTGGTCTCGCAGCTCGTTCTCGAAAAGAAGCGGCAGGTAGTCCATTTCCTTCCCAATTACCTCCAGCTTGCGGATGCTGTACTTCAGGACTTCGTAAACGGTGTTGAAGTCAAAAGGCACTCCAGTTTCCAGCTCGGCGGCGAGGATGGCGTCGGACATCGCCTCTTCAAGTTGCTCATTCATTGGTCATCACCTCCAGTCCATCGAGGATTTCTACTACTGCCTGGCTGTATGCCGTGCTGTAAACGCCGTCCGCCCAGAGGTTCTTTGCCCCGGTCGGGCCGCAGTTGTAGCTCATCAGGACTTGGTGAGGGTGTTCATAGTCGTATTGGGACAGGACATAGACCCCAGCCAAGATGTTCTGCTTCGGGTCGAGCCAATCAGTGATGCCGAGGACTCCCGCGAGCCACTCATGGTTCATCTGATTTATCTGCATGAGCCCATAATCGTGAGTCTGACTTACCGCATCCGTGTCGAACATGGACTCCTTTTCGATGACAGCCAGCACCAGCGGATAGCTGACCCCGTACTCCTCGCATACGTCCTGCGTGTAATGCTGGAGCTCCTCCGAGAGAGGAACGTCGTAGATTATGTAGTGGCTTTCCGGCGCCTCCTCTTCTTCCGGCGGAGGCGCGTCCATTTTGACATTCTGGGCAGAGAGCGTGTGCTCCGTGCTTTCCGTTGGTTCGGCGGAGACGATTATCTTGACGGGCTCCGGCTCTCCAGAGCCAGAAGCTCCGGCCATCCTCGCTCCTACCAAAATCAAAAGGGCGGCGGTAAGTGCGGCAAGAGAAGCGAGACGGACTCTCATTTTCCGTTTCCAAACAGTTCTTTTTCTCCTCGTTCTTACGATTTCGTAATTCGTCATGTCAGTTATTCCTTTCCTGCTTGAACCGGGGGGAGAACGCACATTGAGATGTCAACGGGAACCATCGACCTGATTGCCTCCAACAGCTCCGCCGTGCTCGTGATGCCGAACTCCTTTGCCAAGATGCTCTGGAGCATCTTCACCTTCATGGCCTTTTCAAAGTCATCCATCGGCGCCACCATCCGGGGAACAGAGCCTCTTTTTGTATATCAGCTCAAGCGTGTTGATTTTCCGTGCAGCCTTTCGGAGCTTGTTGAGAATATCCTCCATCGAGGATTTCTCGCCATCGTCTATCACGCCGTCTTGGGTGATGTCAACAAGCTCGTTCGTAATCTCCGGGATGTCCCGTAACGATGCGAGCAGTTGCAGGGTCGCAGCCTCCAGCTCTTTGATTTCAAGCGGCTCAACCGTCAGCCTCCCGAGGGGACAGAGGTGCGAGCAGTAATGGTTCGCCAGCTCCGGGGCGTTGTATGTATCGGCGAGGATGAGGATTTCTTCCGGGTACGGGGTAATCGTCCCCAGCTCCATATAGGCTATCCTCGTCCTGTCGAGTCCAGTTGCTTCGGCAGCTCCCTCCCGAGAGCTAAGGGAGTCATTCCACTTTGCGGCTTCCATTCGTGCTTTGTACAGTACGTTGTCTGCCGCCTTCGTCGCTTTCTTGGGCATATATTTCACCACCAATACCGAGTAGAATAATTACGGAAAGTGAAGTTGACGCTTCATTCCTTACGAAATGGTAATTCACCGTCAAAAAAAATGGCGATGAACTCCCCTTCGGTAAGGTCAAGCTCTCTTCCAATGTCCCCGGCCTCTTTCAGGCTGACCTCTGTCTCTCCGCGCTCCCGCTGGTTCCACGCTGCATCTGACTTTCCGATGAGGCGGGCCATGTCAGCCGTGCTCTTCTTCCGCCGGATGCGGGCGCATTTCAGTTCGGTACAATCCACTCTCGGCACCTCCTTTTGGATTTCTTGCCCTTATCATAACATACCGAAGCGTAATGTCAATAGGTTTAATTCCAATATCGTAAATTGTCTTGTAAATACGGTAAGTTTCTATTACAATCTAACAAGAACGGAAGGTGAGATTATGGACTACGCACAGGTACTCAGAGACAATCTCAGGGACATTATGGGATTGCGCGGCATCACACAAGCGTGGCTTGCAGAAAAGACCGACATCACGGAGGCAACGATCTCCCGGTATCTCACTGGAGTCCACAGCCCCAAAATCGAATACATCGCAAAGATGGCCGGGGCGATGAACGTGTCGGTGGACTACCTGCTTGGCCTGTCGGCCTCCTCCATCCCTAATGAGCCGCCATCCCCGGAGGTTCGCACCCTGCTCGCGGCATACGACCGGGCGGATGCGCACACAAAAAAGATGGTATGGATGCAGCTCGACCTATTCCTGAGCGACGAGGAAAAAGAATTGGCTCCGCAGCAATCCAAAGAGCGGAAATCCGAGACCGCGTAACACGCGAAGGAAAGCTGTTCAAAGTTGACTTTTCACACAGATAGGAGGCTTGTTCATGGGCGCGAAGAATGCAGTTATAAACGGCGACTACAAAGGCAAACTTGTTGGTCAAGGCGGCGGGAACGCCTTCATCACTCTGGGCATATTCAAGAGCATTGATTTGAACAAGAAAACGATAGACTCATACGAGGTAGTTGATGAGGAGCATCAAAAAAGCGCCTCAAGCGCCGTCGGAAGAGCTGCCGTTGGGAGCTTTCTCCTTGGCCCGGTGGGTCTTCTGGCTGGAATGGCAGCTAAAACAAAGGGCTCGTATATGATTGCAATTCAATTCAAGGACGGTAAGCGGTCTCTGATGGAGGTAGACGAAAAAATCTACAAAGCAATCTTGAGTTCGATGTTCTGATAACAAAAGCCCTGCCATCAGGCAGGGCTCTATTTTTAGCTTATGCTTAGATAACGGTTTGGTAGGGTTACGGTTAGGTTTGGTTGCGCTGGATTTTCGCTGGAAAATCCTCAATCTTTCCGTCGGATGTCCCTCGGACAAAAT
The DNA here is from genome assembly GCA_964625135.1 of uncultured Oscillospiraceae bacterium. Classification (GTDB taxonomy): domain Bacteria; phylum Bacillota; class Clostridia; order Oscillospirales; family Ruminococcaceae; genus Yanshouia. Next base: position 5,880 of record CAZVAV010000016.1, read on the forward strand.
GCGGACACGCGAGGAGGTTCAACATGGCAAAAGCAGCACGGAGGATGGCATCTCTAATAAACGAGCTGAAGGTGGCTATCTACATCCGAGTCTCTACCAAGTGGCAGATTGACAGGGATAGTCTCCCTCTCCAGCGTGAGGATTTGCCGAAGTATGCGGAGCTGGTGCTCGGCATCAAAAACTACGAGATTTTCGAGGACGCCGGGTACAGCGCAAAGAATACCGACCGGCCGGACTATCAGCGGATGATGACGCGGCTGCGCTCAGGCGAGTTCTCCCATGTGCTGGTCTGGAAAATTGACCGCATCAGCCGTAATCTACTGGACTTCGCCTCTATGTATCAGGAGTTTAAGGACTATGGCGTCACCTTCGTATCGAAGAACGAGCAATTCGACACCTCGACGGCTATCGGTGAGGCAATGCTCAAAATCATCCTCATCTTTGCCGAGCTGGAACGGAACATGACCTCCGAGCGCGTCACCGCCGTCATGCTGTCCCGTGCCGAGAGCGGCCAGTGGAACGGTGGCAGAATACCGTTCGGCTACTCATACGACAAAGAGACCAAGGATTTCTCCGTCAATGAAGACGAGGCCAAGGTCGTCCGCCTGATCTACGAGATGTACCGCAGCGAGCGGTCTTCTCTGAAGGTGGCAAAAACGCTCAACGAG
>CAZVAV010000016.1:6557-12517 GCA_964625135.1 uncultured Oscillospiraceae bacterium
AGGGCATGATGCAGCGGTCAGGCAAACCTTGGAACCCTGTCACCGTCGGTATCGTTCTGAAGAACCCCTTCTACTGCGGGAAGCTGCGATACAACTACCGCGACGAGAAGAAGGGGCTTAAAAACTGGTCGGTCAAAGACGAGTCTGAATGGATTGTCCTTGACGACCACCACCCGGCCATAGTGGATGAGGAGGACTGGCGCGGTGCTTGCAAACAGCTCGCAGCGAACCGTAGGAACGAGGCCGGGCCGAACCGGGCGTACACCAGAAAGAACACCCACATCTTCGCCGGTCTCCTCACCTGCGGCCGCTGCGGAAGCAATATGCAATCAACCATAGACAGGGCTCGCTCCGACGGGTGGCGCCCATCCATCTACCTATGCTCCCGGCATCGCCGCTTTGATGACTGCGACAACAAATACGTCTCCGACATAACGCTCGGGCCATTCGTCCTCAACTACATGGCAAATCTCATCAAGGCCCGGAAGAACTTCGGGAAGACCACCAGCATCGAGACCTTCCAAAAGAAGCTACTGCGCGGCGAGATGTTCTCCGACGTAGAGGGGCTTGAGCGCCCCGGTCTGGAGGAGATGTACAACCTCATCAAGAGTGGCCGCAGCGAGGCATCGTTCACCAGCCCAGAAGCATCCATATCGCAGGAGGGCGCGGTCGAGGAACGGGCTCTGCTGCTATCGGAGAGACGCAAGAAGGAACGGGCAATCAAGCGCCTGACCACCGCATACCTGTACGATGACTCCGGCATCCCGGAGAAGGATTACATCCTCGAGCGCAAGAAGCTGGCGGACTCCCTCGCCGACTTTGATGCCCGGATTTTGGAGCTGGACAAGAACATCGCAAACACCTTCAGCCTGACCGACGATGAGTTCATGGCGAAGGCCAGTTTCTTCATCATCAGCCAGCGATTGACCGACCAACGGTTCGTCAATTATGAGTCCTTCATCAAGGGCTCAGACCCCAAAATCGTCCGGGAGTTTATAACTTCCGTAATTCAAAACTTTTGTATTTTGGACGGCAAAATCCAGACCATTACCTTCAAAAACGGCATTGAGCACCGATTTATCTACAAGCAGCCGGAGGCATGAAAAAGCCCGGAAGCCCCTTTATTCAGGGGTTTCCGGGTTCTTTTTTTCAGGCTCATCCATCCTGCTTCCAATGAACATCGCGTCCCCAAACGAGAAAAATCGATAGCGTTCGCGCACCGCCTCTTGATAGGCGGCAAGAACCTGCTCCCGTCCCGCAAAGGCCGAAACCAGCATGATCAGCGTGCTCTCGGGAAGGTGAAAATTGGTGATCAATCCGTCAATGACGACAAACGCCTTTCCGGGATAGAGGAAAATGTCCGTATAGCCTTCCCACGCATGAAGTGGCAGCCCCTTTTGGCCAATCGCTTCAAGGGTGCGACAGCTGGTGGTTCCCACCGCAATCACCCGTCCTCCCTCCTGCTTGGTCTGATTGATCAGATCGGCTGTTTCCTGTGGCAGATAGATATGCTCTGCGTGCATTTTGTGGTCGTTAATGTCATCTTCCTTGACGGGGCGAAAGGTTCCGAGCCCTACATGCAGCGTGACAAAGGCGGTTTTGATTCCCTTTGCGCGAAGCTCGTCGAGCATTTCGGTGGTAAAATGCAGGCCGGCGGTGGGTGCGGCAGCCGAACCAAGCTCCTTAGAGTAGACTGTTTGATACCGCTCGGGGTCCTCAAGCTTTTCCGTGATATAGGGTGGAAGCGGCATCTGTCCGATCCGTTCAAGGGTATGGTAGAAATTCCCCTCCTGTTCAAACTGCACCAGCCGATTTCCTCCCTCGAGTATGCCCAGCACCTCGGCGTGCAGCAGTCCATCTCCAAAAGAAAAACGCGCACCGACGCGGGCTCGCTTTCCCGGTCGGACAAGAACCTCCCATACATCCTGCCGCTTCTGCTCAAGAAGCAAAAACTCCATCGGCTTTTCCCTGTCCCCTTCCAGTGTTCCCAGAATCCGGGCGGGAAGGACGCGGGAATCATTGAGCACCAGCAGATCACCGGGACGCAGGAGCTCGAACAGATCAGTAAACTGATGGTGCCCCACGGCCCCGGTATCCCGCTCAAGGGTCATCAAGCGGGAGGCATTGCGGGGTTCGATGGGAGTCTGTGCGATCAGCTCCTTGGGAAGGTCGTAATAAAAATCTGATTTTAACATGGCTGCTCCAATCTGAAAAAAGTTTTCAATATTTTCAGGCAAATGCCTAAAAAACGTTTGACAATTGTTCTGGGGAATGCTAGTATAAATAGCAATAAAGATAGAGGCGCATTTTTTATCAGTACCGTCGGCGAGATTGCCCAATCGTCCGAGCCAGCGGGAAAGGAAAAAATGCCGAAGGAGACGGTAACGGCAACCGTTGATCCTGGGTGCACGCCAAACAGGCTTGCAACTGTCACCACTGCAACTGGTGAAGGGCTATCGACATATTTTGAGACGAAACGCGATTTGATTTGCGCGGATTCGTCTCTTAAGGTCAATATCTCTATTATATTGCAGTGGATGCCGGTTTTCAACCGGTATTTTTCTTTATCCGGCAAAAACAGGGTTTAAGGAACCAAAGTAGCAGAATATTTCTGTCAAAGACGTATGGGAGGTTTTTTCAATGAAGCAGTATAATGTCGGCGTCATCGGCGCCACCGGTATGGTAGGACAGCGTTTTTTGACCTTGCTTGACAACCATCCCTGGTTTCAGGTCAAGGCACTCGCCGCGTCGGCTCGTTCGGCAGGCAAGCGCTATGAGGATGCGGTGAAGGATCGCTGGGCGCTGTCGATCCCAATGCCTGCGTATGCCAAGGATATGGTGGTTCTCGACGCCGAGGCAGATGTGGAAAAGATCGCCGGTATGGTCGACTTTGTGTTCTGTGCCGTTGATATGAAGAAGGACGAAATCCGTGCGCTCGAGGAGCGGTACGCCAAAGCCGAATGCCCTGTGATGTCGAACAATTCGGCGCATCGCCACACCCCGGATGTTCCGATGATCGTCCCCGAGATCAACCCGGAGCACGCCGAGGTGATTGCCGCCCAGAGGAAGCGCCTTGGCACCAAGCGCGGCTTTATCTCGGTGAAATCCAACTGCTCGCTCCAGTCCTATGTTCCGGCGCTGCACCCGCTGCGCGATTTCGGAATCGAGAATGTGCTGGTCTGCACCTATCAGGCGATTTCGGGAGCGGGTAAGAACTTTGAGCGCTGGCCCGAAATGGTCGACAATGTCATCCCCTATATCGGCGGCGAGGAGGAGAAAAGCGAGCAGGAGCCGCTTAAGCTCTTTGGAACGGTTGTGGGGGATCACATCGAAAATGCCACCTCTCCCTCGATCACCGCACAGTGCCTGCGGGTTGCGGCAAGCGACGGTCATATGGCGGCGGTGTTCGTTTCCTTCAAGAATAAGCCCACCCTCGAGCAGATCAAGGAACGCTGGGCTTCCTTTTCGGGAGAGCCACAGAAGCTGGGTCTGCCGCTGGCTCCCAAGCAGTTCCTGCACTACTTTGAAGAGGCAGACCGTCCCCAGACCCGGCTCGACCGCGACCTTGAAAAGGGAATGGCCGTTTCGATCGGCAGGCTCCGCCCCGATACCCAGTATGACTATAAGTTCGTGTGCCTCTCACACAACACGCTGCGCGGCGCCGCAGGCGGTGCTGTTCTGATGGCTGAAATGTATGCGGCAAAGGGTTATTTTGACTGATCATCACAAGATGAAGAGGAGGAAATCAGCATGAAAAAGACCATCTTCCGCGGCGCAGGCGTCGCCATCGCCACCCCGATGTTCGCTGACGGCAGCATCAACTATGAGGAGTTGGGTCGGCTGATCGACTGGCAGATCGAAAAGCATACCGACGCAATCATCATCTGCGGCACAACCGGTGAATCCTCCACCATGACCGATGACGAGCATGCCGAATGCATCCGTTTTGCGGTCGAGCGGGTCAACCACCGTGTACCGGTGGTCGCCGGCGCGGGCAGCAACGACACCGCTTACGCTGTTTGGCTGAGCAAGGAAGCCAAGGAGTCGGGAGCCGACGGGTTGCTTCACGTAACCCCCTATTACAACAAAGCCTCGCAAACCGGATTGATCCGGCATTTCTCGGCCATTGCCGATGCGACCGATCTGCCGGTGATCCTCTATAATGTCCCCTCCAGAACCGGATGCGCCATCAAGCCGTCCACCTATGCCGAGCTTGCCAAGCATCCGAACATCGTCGCCATCAAGGAAGCGAATGGCGATATTGCCTCGGTGGCACACACCCGCGCACTCTGCGGCGATGCGCTGGATATCTATTCGGGCAACGACGACCAGATCGTACCGATCCTTTCTCTGGGTGGTGCCGGTGTAATTTCGGTGCTCTCCAACATTTGCCCGCAGGAAACGCACGATATGTGTCAGCTCTACTTTGACGGCAAGGTAAAGGAGAGCGCACAGCTTCAGATCAAATATATGGAGCTGGTTGCCGCGCTCTTCTCGGATGTCAATCCGATTCCCGTCAAGCAGGCACTCAACTTCATGGGCTTTGCGGCTGGTTCCTGCCGTCTGCCCCTTTGTGATATGAGCGATTCCGGCAAGCAGAACCTCTATGAGGTGATGAAGCGCTATGGCCTGATCAAGGTCTGAGGAGGAGTATCATGAATATTATAATTTCCGGCGCAGCCGGTACGATGGGGCAGGTTGTCGCCTCCAACGCTGCGGCGCGTGGGCTTCATGTCGTGGCCGGAGTAGACCGCGAGCCTACCGATCGCTTCTCCTACCCGGTCTATGGCAGCTTTGCAGACTGTAGCGTCCAGGCGGATGCGATTGTTGATTTTTCAAATCCCGCCGCGCTCCCCGGAATGCTTGCCTTTGCGCAGAAAAATAAAATTCCCTGTGTCATCGCGACGACCGGCATGGACGCGGAGCACCACAGGATGATTGAGGAGGCGGCCAAGGTCATTCCTGTCTTCTTTACCTTCAATATGTCTCTTGGGGTCAACCTGCTCTGTGCCCTTGCCCAGAAGGCAACCGAGGTGCTTGGAGATGGCTTCGATATCGAAATCATCGAAAAGCACCACAACAAGAAAATCGATGCTCCTTCCGGAACCGCCATCATGCTGGCCAATTCCATCGCCGAAAAAACCCCCTACTCCCCCGAGTATGTCTATGACCGCCATGCGGTTAGAAAGCGCCGCGAGCCAAACGAGATTGGAATCCATGCGGTGCGGGGTGGTACGATCGTCGGTGAGCATGAAGTGATTTTTGCCGGAACCGACGAGGTGATTTCTCTGTCACACAGCGCCTATTCCAAGAGCGTTTTTGCAGTGGGTGCTCTGAAGGCCGTGGGATTCATTGCGGAGGAAGGCCGAGCCCCCGGTCTCTATGATATGACCGATATCATCTCATTTTAATTGATATTTTTTGAAAAGGATCGACCGTCTGAGCCCGACGGCCGATCCTTTTGCCTTTCATGGCAAAAACCAGATTGACAGCAGTCTTTTATCGAGTTATAATATCGATGATCAATATCGAGTGATGATAATAAAGGGAGGCGGTGATGGTTTGGCAAAAAAGGCGCTGGAGATTTTGACCGAAACGATGTTTTACGTCTTGATGTCCTTTGTTCACGAAGAGCGCTGCGGCATTGAAATTGCTGAATTTATCGAGAAAAAGACATCGGGCCGAATTAAAATCGGTCCCGGAACCCTCTATACCATTCTTGCGAAGTTTGAGGAAGAAAAATTGATCACTGAGACTAAGGTCGAGGGCAGAAAGCGAACCTATCAAATCACTTCAAAGGGACTTTGGGCCTACCGGGATGAGCTATCCCGGCTGTGGGCCTGCGTTCGAGACGCGGAAAGCGAGGGAACCCTATGAGTAAAACGGTAAAGCGCTGGATTCCTGTCAACCTGTATGATATTGCAGGCATCGAAACCTGGCTTTCGGAGCTTTCGACGCGG
>CAZVAV010000017.1:0-12502 GCA_964625135.1 uncultured Oscillospiraceae bacterium
TATGTAAAATGCGAGATCGGGGTTACAACCCCTTCACTACGAATCGAAATCTGTTGCACAAATTCTCAGCTCTGTGATTGCCGCCGCGAGATGTGGCATAAAATAAGATTTGGGGTGAAGAAAATGTTTCATTTTAATGGTTTTACACAAAAGGCAAATGATGCGGTCAATCTTGCCATCGCACAGGCCTCAGCGCTCGGCCACACCTATATCGGAAGCGAGCATCTTCTGCTCGGGCTGGTTTCGGCTGAACGCTCAACCGCCTGCATTGTTTTGGCAGCGCGGGGCATCGAGCTGCAGGACGTCACCGAGGGGGTGGTGCGTACCGCCGGTCGCGCACCACGCTGTACACTGACCCCCGAGGATCTGACCCCCTGCTGCCGCAGAATTTTGGAAGCCGCTGTGGCCGAATCAAAGGAGTGCCAAGCGCCGTCGGTCGGCACCGAGCATCTGCTCCTCGCCTTGCTCCGTGAAGGGGAATGTGGGGCGGTTGCCCTGATCAAAGAGCTTGGAGGGGATCCTTCCGTCATCTACAAAAGCCTTTGCGACGCGATGACCGGCTCAAGGCTTTATGGCGCGGAAAAATCTGTTACCCGACCACAGCCGCGTGCCTCGGGGCGAACCGCCCCAAAAACGCAGACCCTCGATAAGTTTTCCCGCGATCTCACCACAATGGCTCGCGACGGCAAGCTCGATCCGGTGATCGGGCGTGAAAAGGAGATTGACCGGGTTATACGAATCCTTTGTCGGCGGGGCAAAAACAACCCCTGCCTGATCGGAGAGGCGGGCGTGGGAAAAACCGCTGTAGTGGAGGGGCTTGCGCAGCGGATCTCACAGGAGACGGTTCCTGAGGAGCTTTGCGAACGGCGGGTCGTCTCGCTTGACCTGACCTCGGTACTGGCCGGAACCAAATATCGCGGAGACTTTGAGGAACGGATCAAGGCCATCATCAACGAGGTGGTGGCCGCGGGGAATATCATCCTCTTCATCGACGAGATTCACAATATGATGGGAATTGGAGCAGCGGAGGGAGCGATTGACGCCGCCAACATCCTCAAGCCACAGCTTGCCCGTGGGGAGCTTCAGGTAGTCGGAGCGACTACCTTTGACGAATACCGCAAGCACATCGAAAAGGATTCGGCGCTTGAGCGAAGATTTCAGAGTGTGATCGTCAAGGAGCCGAGCGAAGAGGAAGCGATTGATATCCTCAAGGGGCTGAGGGAGCGGTATGAAAGCCATCATCGTCTGACGATTCCGGATGAAGCGCTCATCTCGGCGGTGCGGCTCTCGGCAAAATATCTCAACGACCGATTTCTGCCTGATAAAGCAATCGATCTCATCGACGAAGCCGCCGCCTGTGTCAAGCTGCGCGGAGCGGCGGTCACCCCCGAAAGCGACCGGAGACATGGTGACGCGCTGCGGCTCGCTACGCTTGGGCGACAGAAGGAGGAGGCATTGGCTCGCTGCGATTTTGAGCTGGCCACCCGGCTCCGGGAGGAGGCCGCCAGCCTTCGGGAGCACTCCCGCAGAGCAATGGAGGCCTCCCAGCCGCTCGCCGTAAGCCCACAGGATATTGCAGACCTGATCTCGCAAAGCACCGGGATTGAAATCTCCTCCCTGACAGGGGAAGAATCGCAACGGTTGATCGGGCTGGAGGAACGGCTCTCCAAGATGGTCATCGGCCAACCGCAGGCAGTCAGCGCGGTGAGCCGGGCGATCCGGCGGGGGCGCGTCGGTCTTGGCGACCCCAACCGACCGGTCGGTTCCTTTCTTTTCCTCGGCCCTACCGGCGTAGGCAAAACCGAACTCTGCCGCGCACTCTCAATCTGCCTTTTTGGTTCGGTCGAGGCGATGATCCGGCTCGATATGTCCGAGTATATGGAGAAGCAGGCGGTTTCCAAGCTGATCGGCTCGCCGCCCGGGTATGTCGGATACGATGACGGCGGACAGCTCACCGAACGGATTCGCCGCCGCCCTTATTCGGTCGTCCTCTTTGATGAGGTCGAAAAGGCACACCCTGATGTGCTGCATCTGTTGCTGCAATTGCTGGAGGACGGAAGGCTTACCGACGCGCAGGGTCACACCTGCAGCTTCAAAAATGCGGTGCTGATTATGACCTCCAACATCGGTGCCCGCAAAATCACCGACCACACCTCGCTGGGCTTTGCCGATCCCTCCACCCCGGTGCGCCGGGATGACGAGATCCGCCGGGACGTTATGGGAGAGCTCCGCAAGACATTCAAGCCCGAGCTGCTCAACCGAATCGATGAAATTGTTGTCTTTTTGTCGCTTGGCTCACCCGAATTGATGCGAATTACCCGTCGTCTGCTCGATGAGGTGACCGAGCGGATGGGTGAAAAGAAAATTACCGTAGAGTTTGATGAATCGGTCGTCGAACAAATTTCTCAGACGGGCACCGAAGCCGATTACGGCGCTCGCCCGCTTCGCCGCCGCATTCAGACCGAGATTGAGGATCTTCTTGCCGAGCAGCTCCTCACCGAACGGATTGCTTCGGGGGATCATCTGCTCTGCAAACGGGGAGAAACCGGAATCGAAATCTGCAAAACCGCTTTTACTTCCGGCTCGGATATGCTATGATAATCTGGACGAAGGTCTTTCGTCCGCATTACCGCAAGGAGGTTTGGCATGGAAGTTGGAATGAGTAAAACGGTCTCGATCGTTGTCAATGAAACAAATACCGCTGTCGCGGTCGGCAGCGGCGATACACGGGTGTACGCTACCCCGATGATGGTGGCTCTGATGGAGAATGCAGCCGCCACACTCGCCGCTGAGACGCTCGAGAAAGAAAAAACCACCGTGGGTATCGAGGTGCAGATCTCCCACGCCGCCGCGACCCCAGTCGGTATGAAGGTTACGGCAACCGCTACGCTGACCGCCATCGATGGCAGAACCCTCACCTTCTCGATGGAGGCCCGCGACGAACGCGGCGTAATCGGAACCGGTACCCAAAAGAGGGCCATCGTGCTGCGAGATCGTTTTGTCGAGAAGGCATATTCCAAGCTGGAACAATAGGCTATTAAAGCATCTAAAGCAGCTTTTAGAGGAGCCATAAGCAAACGCCGTGCGAAAAATTTCGCGCGGCGTTTGTGTTAGAGCAGCATCTCTATGAACTTTTCGGCTCGCACAGCATCGACCTGCTTTTGGGGCTCGTCAAAAAGGCGGGACAGAGCATGTCCATTGAGCTGCACCACTCCGCGAGAATTGCGTCCCGCCCAGTGATGGGTGACCGATTTGATCGCATTCAGCATACCTTCCTGTAACATGGAACAAAGCCGGGTGTAAAAAACGCCCGCCTCGTCAAAGCCGACAAGATAGATCAGATACACCGACCTCTCCTGTGACAGAAACCAAAGCAGCTTGTCGACATTGTATCCCTTGGGATTGCTGGTTTTGAAGAGCGCCTTGGATTTGATGTCAACCGAAACACAAAAGCCATCGATGCCCGCCGTATAATCCCCCAGCTCGTCCTTCGTTTGAAATTGCGGCAGCGGTGTTCCCTCCCGTAGGCTGGCGATGATCCGCTCCTTCAAAGCGGCATCCTCCCCGGCAATGAGCGTTTCAATCAGCCGTCCCCGCAGATTGACATTCTCCACCCGCGAGGCCAGCATCAGCTCCTCCCGCACCGCCTCAACCCTTTGGTCGAGTGCCTGCTCCAGCGCCGCAAAGCTGCCGGAGGACAGGAAATCGGCGGCTCGGGCAACCGCTTTCAGAATCTGCTCTCGCTGGGCGTCATCCGGCTCAAAGCGCTTGCCAGTTCCCACAATGCCTTCGGTTGCCGCCACAAGACGGGCAAGATTTTCTTCTAACGGGATGCTTTTGTGCAGCGAGAAGATTTCCGCAAAATGCTCCGGTGTATTCGGATAGCCCCCGACCTCACGCAAAATGTCCGGGCCGTTAAAATTGCCCCGGATGTGATCCGCGCGCAGATCCCGCGAGGAATGGCTGATTTTGGAAAGGCAGGTGGTGTTAGCCATCAGCAGGATGTTTTTTTGCGGGGTCACGGCACAGACAAGAAAAGGCCGCTGATCGAATTCAATCAGTTTGGCCAGCGCCAGAATGGTATTTGAGATCGAATTCCCCTTTGTCTTGCAAAAACGAAGGGCAAACTGGTCACAAAAATAGACGCTCCCTCTTTTTTCAAGGGAAAAGGCATCCTTGATCAGCGCTTCTAGTCTTGTTTTGTCATCAATGCCGTCCTGCGCTGTAATCGCGGCAACCAGCTGACTCAGCCTTTGGGATCGATAGGCGGATTTGGCCGCTTCGGCGGACTTTGATCCGACTTCTGGCGCTTCGGGCAGGATACACTCCGCTCGATCCGGGTGCGGCTGCTGCTTTTGCAGCGCAGCTGTATTGCGTTCCCAAAAAACTCCGTCGCGATAGCCTTGAATGGTGGGGTTTTCCTTTGCCATCTCAAGCCGCTTCTGTGCCCAGGCGCAGTAAAGCTCGCTCTGCTCGATCGCAACAAAGCGCCGCCCCAGCTTTTGTGCCGTGACGGCGGTGGTTCCCGAGCCCGCGAAGGGATCGAATACAACTCCTCCTTCACTGCTGCTTGCCAGAATTAATTTTGCAATCAGCTTTTCCGGCTTTTGGGTGGGGTGAGCGGTATTCTCCGGCATTGACCAGTAGGGTACCGAGATATCATCCCAAAAATTCGATGGACAGGTATTGCGAAAATTCCCCTCCCCCGTCTCCTCCCAGTCCTTTGGCCTGCCCTCCACTCGATAGGGCGCGATTACACGCTTGCGAACCATAACCGCGTCAAGGTGAAAGGTATAGGTCTTGGAGTTGGTGGCAAACCAAATATCCTCCATGCTGTTTTTCCAGTTCGCCTTGGCGCCCCTGCCCTTCTCCCTCTGCCAAGTAATTCGGTTTTGAAGATGAAAATGCTGCTCCAAAACCTCACCGACAATCCCACTCGAACGCCAGTCGCAGCAGACATAAATAGAGGCATCTGGCTTGAGCAACGGCTTGACCAGCTTAATCCAGTGCTCGGTATAATCCCGATACGCTTCGCTGCTTCTTTTGCTGAATTTCTCTCCGTGAAATTCCTTGGAAAGATTGTAGGGCGGGTCGACGATCAGCAGATCGGCAAATTCCTTCGGCAAAAAGCCCATGACCTGAAAGGAATCTCCCATTATCATGCGGTTTTCAACCTCTGTAAAGGCAACATCCTTTTCAACGGTCAGGCAGCGATCAAGGAACGCTTGACCCTCCTCCACTGTAAAATCGATTGTTTTATTTCGCTTGGCCTTTTGTTTTGTGATTTTCGGCAAGACCCCGATTCCTCCTTTTTGTGGTTCAAAGATGCAGGCGTCTGCGCAGCTCGCCCTTCATCTTCGGCAGATCGAACACCAGATGCGCCGAGAAGAGCAGAAGGCTGCAGGTGATGCAGAGAAATGACGGCAGCCGATGATGGTTCCAATTGGTAAACAGAAAAATCGCCGGGATCAGCCCGAACAGGAGCAGAAAAAGCAGATAGATTAAATAGCGTTCGGCCGGCATCTTCAAAATCCGCGAGAGAATCGTGATGGTCAGCATGACGCTGAGAAAGGTGCAGGGAACCACAAAATCGATCGACCATCGATGCCATCCGGTGGCAAAATCCCAGATCACGGCGAGCAGACTGACGAGAATCGAAAAATTCAGCATCCTTTTCATAATATTGCCCCGACTGACAATCGCGGTACGAACCGAGATCCAGACACAGGCTGCCGCCGCCAGCACAAAGCCAGACCAGAATTTTTTGTCCGGAAACATCCAGTCAAGCATGACCGCAAGAATCGAAATGGCAATCAGGCCAAAGAGCAGGCAGCGCAGCAGTAACCCATAGGTGTGGGCAATCGTCTCAATTTGCGGAAAGACGTCGGGGGATTCTACGCCGTCGTCGGTCAGGCCATGCTGACAGAGCGGGCATTTGATCCCGCTTCCCACAACCGAAACACCGCAGCGGGCGCAATGCTTCATTCCTTCTCCCCCATTCCCTCAAAACGATTATAGATAAGTTGAACTTCAATTCCCATTGCGGTCAGCATCCGGAAAAAGCGGCGTTCGATGTCATTGCTCAAAAGCTGCGAGGTAAAGCTGATGGCCATCAGATTCCCATAGGAGCAAAGACATGCCTGCAAATCCTTGGTACTGTTAAAAACGTCAAACCGGTGGATATAGGGCGCCATTTCTAGCGGCATGACGACCTGACCCACATTCGAGATGGTGGTGGTATATTCGCGCTCAGAGCGCAGATAAAAGCGCTTGAGCACAATGTTTTTAATGAAAAGCGGAATTACCCGGGCAATCATCCAATGCTCCACCGCCGCGAGGGTGTCGAGCCTTTGCTGAAGATAATCACTGTTAAGGGTATTGGCAAGGGTGTCTCGCACCGAAGCGGCGATGTCCTCGATTTTATCTGAGGCTCCGTCAAAGCAATAACCGATATTGACCACGCTAAAAAAATTGCGTACCGTCTGAGACGGAAAGTATTTATGAAGATTGACCGGGATTGATACCGCAATGATCTTCTTTTTGTCCCGCTCGCTCATCTCCTCATAGATCGCGCGCATCAATACCGCCGTAAGCAAAGCGGTTGCCGAAACATTCCGCTCCCGGGCACAGGCAAGCAGGCGATCGACGGGCACTACCCCCTCCAAAATTTTCAGATGATGCTCCGCTGTCTTAGGCCCCCGAAGGGAATAGATCGGCGGAAGCTTGCGAATCAGCTTGGCCTTGCGGGGCTTGCTTCCGGTGAAGTATTTTGCAAAGCTGTCATCGGCGCGCTGTGCGGCCGAAGCGTCAAAATCGAGCGGAGAACAACACTGCAACGCCTCTTTGTGGGCGAGGCGTAGATAATAGTAGGTCAGCGTTTTGAGAAATTGCAGTGCTCCCGCGCCGTCGGTCAATACGTGATAGACCTCAACGTTGATCCGGCAACGGTAATAGCTCACGTCAAACAGCGGAGATCGTGAGTCCTGATAAAGAATCCGACAGGGCGGAGAATCCTCCTCGTGCACCAAAAACCGGGTCTCGACCTCCTCAAGATAATACCAAAAAAGACCCCGCTTTAAAACGCAGCAAAAGCCCGAAAAATCCTCAAGCGTACGGTCAAGCGCATCCTGCAACAGATAGCGGTCGATCGGCTCATTGAGTTCGACCGCAAAGCGAAACACCTTGGTGTCGGCCTTAGAGGTCGCCGAAGGAAAAATTTTAGCTGCATTATCCAGTTTTCTCCACCCAGTTACGCGGCTGCTATTCACATTACATCATCTCCGGCGATAAATTCTCTGATCAGCGCATGCGCTCGTTTTACTTGGGCAAAGCGGGCGGGCAGCGAAAAAAAGCCATGAAGCGCATCGGGAATCCGATGCAGGACAACGCGGTTGCCGGCAAGAGCCAGCCTGCGGGCATATTCCTCCCCCTCGTCGCGCAGCGGATCGTATTCGGCAGTGATGACCAGCGTATCCGGCTGCCGGGTAAGGTCGTCGGCCAAAAGCGGAGCAAGATAGGGATTTTGCAGATCCTTAGGGTCGGAGCGATACAGCTGAAGATATTCCTCCACCCGGCGAGAGGTCAGCAGGTAATCGGTTCCGTTTTCCCGCACAGAGGGAAATGGGGACGTGGGCGTATGATCATTGTAGACAGCGGGATAGATCAAAATCTGTCTGCGCGGCAAAAATTCTCCTCGTTCTCTGGCCATCAGCGATACGGCAGCGGCAAGATTTCCACCCGCGCTGTCCCCAATCAGGGTGATCTGTTCCGCCTGAATGCCCAGCAGTCCCGGCTTTAGAAAAAGCTCTTTGGCCGCTTCGTAGCAATCGTTAAGCCCAATCGGAAATTTGTACTCGGGAGCAAGGCGATAATCAACCGAAGCCACCAGATGTCCGGTCGCTTTTGCCAACGCGGCACAAACTCCGCTGTAATTGTCAATGTTTCCGGTCACCCATCCTCCGCCGTGAAAAAAGAGCAGCACCGGGCGGCCGAGCGGGCCTGCGTCGGGGGCAAAAATTCGCACCGAAACATGATGATCGCCACAGGGAACAAGATGATCCCACGTGTTCCAGACCGCCCCCATCGGACGCTTGAGCTCCTTGAAGCGGCGAACCATCTCATAGCTCTCGGTGAGATCCAGTTCGTTGTAGGAAAGGGCCTTCAGGGCGGCGCGCATATATTTGTTGATTGCCATTTTATCGTCCTTCCCACTTCGGGCAGTTTCCTTGTAGCGCGGGCGAAAGAGTCGTTTGGGCTCGCCATACGCATAAAAGCAGTGTTTTTAATTCTTGCATCCGCTGTTATTCTATCAATAAATTGCGCACAATACAACAAGAAAGTTTGATTGATAACCTGTACGGAGGCTTTGTATGCAACAAAAACCTTCCCTCCCGAAAAACTTGACCGGGAGCTATGCGCAGGACTGCGATCTGCTTGATCGCGCGCTGCGCATAAACGAAAGCTTTGACATTGTGGGTCGCAACCTCTCGGTCGGAGGAAGAAAAGCGCGGCTCTACCTGATCGACGGCTTTGCCAAAGACGCAATTATGCTCAAGATTATCACCACTATGACCGCAATCCAGCAAGGAGATCTGGATCAATACCCCGATACCGAAGCCTTTGCCGACCGCTATATCCCCTACCTTGAGGTAAATGTGGAGGCAAAGCTTGAAACCCTCGTCTCACAGGTGCTCTCGGGGCCTCTGGCCCTTCTGGTTGAGGGCTATCCCAAGGCGATCCTGATTGATGCGAGAACCTATCCCACCCGCTCGCTGCAGGAGCCTGACAGTGATCGGGTGCTGCGCGGCGCGCGGGACAGCTTTGCCGAAACATTGGTGATTAATACCGCACTGATCCGGCGGCATATCCGAGATCCACGGCTGACCATGCAATACCATTCGGTAGGCAGCGTTTCCAAAACCGACGTCGTTCTGGCCTATCTCGAAGGAAAGGCCGACCCGCAAACGGTGCAGGGTCTTGCAAAGAAAATCGATTCGCTTAACGTCAAAACCCTCTCGATGGGGCAGGAAAGCCTTTCGGAATGTCTGATTCCTAAACGGTGGTACAATCCCTTCCCCCGGGTTCGCTATACCGAGCGTCCCGATGCGGCGGCAGCCACCATCTGCGAAGGCGGCGTTGTGTTAATTGTCGACGGTACCCCGTCCATTATGCTGCTGCCAAGCTCTTTTTTTGATTTCTTTCAGGACACCAACGATTACTATTTTCCTCCGCTGGTCGGCAGCTATCTGCGGTTAACCCGCTATATCATCTACCTTTTGACCCTGTTTTTGATTCCGGTCTGGTTTCTGCTGATAAAAAACCCGCAATTTGTTCCGCCGTGGCTGGCGTTTATTCTGGTTGAAAAGCCCAATGATGTCCCGATCTTTATGCAGCTTCTGGTCGTCGAGCTGATCATCGATTGTCTCAAGCAGGCATCCCTGAATACCCCCACCTCGCTGGGCGGCTCGTTCTCGGTGGTATCGGCGCTGATTTTAGGGGAATTTGCCGTCACTGCGCGCTGGTTTGTCCCCGAGGTGCTGCTCTATATGGCATTTGTCGCGGTGGCAAACTTTGCCCAACCGAGCTTTGAGCTGGGGTACGCCTTTAAGCTCTGCCGGGTGATGCTGATCATTCTGGTTCAGCTCTTTAACGTCTGGGGCTTTGCCGCGGGTGTTCTGCTGATTCTGATCTTAATCGCAACAACACCGACGATACTGGGCAAAAATTATCTCTATCCCCTGATTCCCTTCGACGGCTCGCGGATGCTCCGCCTTTTTGTACGGCGCAGTATGCACGACGATAATACCTGACAAGCAGAGAAATATCCCTCCCAAAGCGTTTTGCATCGGGAGGGATATTTCGTTTTACAGATCCTTTTGCTCAAAAAATCGGCAGGAAAGACGGTAGGAAATCACGGTAGCGGCGATCAGAACAACCGGCAGCATGAACAGGATCGTCTTGGTCTGTCCGTCGGTGATTTGCATCCCACGAAACCCGGTCTGTGCCAGAATAAAGAAAGAGGCCATGATCCCAGCGGAGAAGATCACCATAACCAGTCGCCCTTTTTCGACCCCGAACCGGTAGATGATCGGTATCAGAAGGATGACCATCAGCAGACCGGAAGCGCCTGCCCCGACTGTCGCGGGAAGAATATCCCCCAGCTCTGTGCCCCGCCCGGCCAGTAGAAAGAGACATTGCGAAAGCGCGGTGATCACTGTCCCGACCAAGGCCAGCATCAGGGCGAGCAGATACTTTGCACCCACCATCTCCCGGCGGCTGACCGGCAAACTTGCGCCATAGGCATCCCACCCGCACATTTGGTCGTAGCTATAGGAGCTGATCGACATCATGATGCACAACATCCCGACAATCGCCGCAAAAGAGCCGCTGTTTCTGGAGGCCAAGCCAAGCAAAATATAAAATACAAACATAACCACCAGGGTGCGCAGGTAGCTACGCATCGTATATAGATCCTTAAGAATCATTCCTTTCATCTGAGCTCCCCCTTCGCAAAAAACACCATGATTTCATCCAACGAAGCGCGGTCAATCGCCCAGTCGGGATGGCGGCGGATCACTTCGTCCCTTCGCCCAAGCAGCACATCGCAGCCAAACCGATGGCGCTGTACCCGAACAACCACTTCGGGCTCAAGAACCTGTAGCTGCTCCTCGCCGCAGTGCAGCACGCCAAGGCGGTCGAGCAGTGTATCCTTCTCTTCGCAGAAGATCATCCTCCCGCCGTGCAGATAGCCGATGGTGTCGCAGATGCGCTCGAGATCCGAGGTAATGTGAGAAGAAAGGAGCACCGAGCGCCCCTCATCCTGAATGAAGTCGAGCAGAATATCCAGTATCTCATTGCGTGCCACCGGATCAAGCCCGCTGGTCGCCTCGTCAAGCAGCAGCAGACGGGGATGATGAGCCAGTGCACAGGCAAGCGACAGCTTCATTTTCATACCGCGGGATAAGCTTTTGATCTCCCCCTTGGACGGCAGGGAGAACTGTTCAAGCAGCAAGCGGTAGTAACCGCTGTCCCAGCCGGCAAAGGTGCGTGAGAGCACCGCATCCAGATCGGACGGGCGCAGCTGGTCGGAAAAACGGCACTCGTCGAACACCACCCCGAGCTGTGCCTTGATTTCCCGTTCATCCGCAATGTTGTCCTTGCCAAAGACTTGAATTTCCCCTGTATCTCGACGGATCAAATTCAGGATCAGCTTGAGAGTGGTGGTCTTCCCCGCGCCATTGTCCCCCATCAGACCCATGATGCTTCCATACGGCAATGAGAAGTTGATATTTTGCAGCGAAAACCGCTCGTAATTCCGGGTTAAGTCCCGGACGGATAAGATATCTTGCATCGAATCATTCCTCCCGATCGAGTAATTCCAACATTTCCTTCAGCTCTTCGCAGCCAATCCCATGCTGCTTTGCCAGCTCGATCGCGGCCGAAAGCCGCTCCTCGATCTGGGTCAGCGCATGCTCCCGCAGCAGCTCAAGGTTCTGCCCGGCGACAAAGCTTCCTTTTCCGGCTACCGTTTCGATAAATCCATCCCGCTCGAGATCCTCGTAGGCTCGCTTGGTCGTAATTACGCTGATTCGCAATTCCCGGGCGAGCAGTCGGATGGATGGAAGTGCATCCCCGGAAACCAGAACGCCCGAAGCAATCTGCGCCTTGATCTGGGTGGTAATCTGCTCGTAGATCGGCTTCCCACAAGAATTGCTGATATTAATGTTCAAGCTCCCGCCTCCAAACTGTATATATCTTATATTAACACTATAAACGCTAGCTACAGTTTTGTCAAGAGGATTGTATTGCTTTTTGTAATCACCATGATGCGTCGATGCCACGTGAAGTTTTGTAACCTGTTTCCCGGGAAATTGAAAGCAGCCTTTGATTGTGGTATGATGATGATACTCTATCTGGAAAGGTGATCAAAACCATGGCGATTCGCATCATCAATCTCGAGGCCGGAATGCCAAACGTTGAAACGGCTCACGCGCGGCTCAATCAGGAGCTGCAATCGGCTCGAATGCGAGGAGAAAAGGCAATCAAGATCATCCACGGCTACGGTTCATCCGGACGGGGCGGCGCGATTAAGGCCGATACCCTTTCGATGCTTGCCCAAAAGCTGAGAGCCGGCTACATCCGCGGCTACGTACGCGGGGAAGAGTTTTCCCCGTTTTATGAATCCTCCCGCAAAATCACCGCCCTGCTCCCTGCACTGACCCGGGATTCGGACTATTCCCGGGGAAATGACGGGATCACCATCGTCCTTTTTTAACAGCAATCAAGAAGCGGAGGACTTTATATGCAGCAACGAAACATTTTTCTCGCCCGCCATCGACCCGACGGGATAGGCCTGCTCAAAACCCTTCTGCTCTGCCTGCTGCCCGGTCTGTTCGGGATTGGAATTATTTGGCTGTCTCGTCTTGTGCCGCCTCAAGTGGTTGAGGAGGTCTATTCACAGCAGCTTTTTCGTTGGATCGCGGCGGCCTTCGGGTTGCTCGGT
>CAZVAV010000018.1:0-12471 GCA_964625135.1 uncultured Oscillospiraceae bacterium
ATTCGGAACGCTCACCCTTGAATTTTACGGTGACATACGAAGCAGCGATTTCTACATGACCCGCGACCAGATCGGGCGGGCGCTCGGTTATTCCGATCCCCGCAAGGCGATTGAGACAATTCACAGCCGGTACAAGAAGCGGCTTGACCCGCTTTCAAGGGTATACAAATTGAAGACCGTTGACGGTAGGGAAACGCGGCTATCGCTCGTGGGGCATCACGCTCTACGCGACACTGTTTTGCGCAATCTGTGCCACACCGCTGGCGCTTTCCGCGCCCTTCCCCAAGACTTTTTTTGCTTCGCCCACCTGTATTCTGCTTATTTGCGGGATGTCGATCTTTTGCATCATGATCCCACATGTTCTATATACCAAGGGCTTGGAGCAGATTCCTGCCGGCCGCGCCTCTATGCTGACCTCGGCGGAGCCTGCGGTTGCGACCCTGATCGGTGTGCTCGTGTTCCATGAAACGCTCACGGTGCTTTCTTTGGTGGGCATTGTGATTATTATTGTCGCTGTTTGCATTTTGGTTTCCGATCAAAAGTGAGTACGGGGCGGCATTGGAATTTTCAGTCTCTCTGCGGCGTAGGTTAATTGTCCTGTGTCTCGTCGGGCACGGCAGCTTTTTAGCTACAGGTGTATACAATTGTATCAAATTCAAGTACAATGAAGGCGTATTTTAGGCGGGGGAAGTTTATTGGGAAAAGCGAAGGATTTCCTGTCGCCAAGCAATCTATACCGATAGAAAGAACAAAAAAAGCAGCAACCAACTGCATCTGCTTTGAATGAGGGGACTCATATGTATCACAATCGCTATCAGGGCAACGACATTTCCGCATTGGGCTTCGGCTCACTTCGCCTGCCAACCGAGGGAGGTGATCCCAATCACATTGATCGTATGGCGGCAAAGGAGCTGATTGATTACGCAATCAAAAACGGCATCAACTATTTTGATGCCGCTTACACCTATCATAAAGGGGATTCAGAGAAGTTTCTTGGTGAGACTCTGTCCCAATATCCTCGGGATCACTATTATCTGGCCTCAAAATTTTATGTAGCCGCAGGAATCGATGTGCAGGAAATGTTTGAAGAACAAATCCGGCGCAGTCAAACAGACCACTTTGATTTCTATCTGCTGCACGGCGTAAACGAAAAATATTACGATGCGTACACCGACAGGGAAAAGAATTGTCTGCGTTATCTGCTTGTTCAGAAGGAGGAAGGGCGGATTCGTCATCTGGGCTTCTCCTCCCATGCGGCACCCGAGACGCTGAACCGATTTTTAGACTGGTATGACGGATTCGATATGGCAATGATTCAGCTCAACTATGTGGACTGGAAGCTGTTGAACGCCAAAGAGCAGTATGAGATTTTGACCCGGCATGGCCTGCCCGTTTGGGTGATGGAGCCGCTTAAGGGTGGGCGGCTCTCCACCCTAAACGAAAAGGCGTGCGAGATTCTCAAAGCCGCTGCACCGGAGCGATCAATCTCCTCATGGGGCTTTCGCTTTTTAATGGGGCTGCCCAATGTGCAGACGGTTTTGAGCGGTATGTCGACTATGGAGCAGGTAAAAGACAATATCGCTACATTTTCCCATTACGATCCGCTTAGTCCGACCGAGCAAAAGGCTCTTGCGGACGCGGCCGCCACATTTATCGGTGCGCTCGGCGTTCCTTGCTCTGCCTGCCGCTACTGCTGCGACACCTGCCCGGCGGATCTTGACATCCCATGGCTGATTAGGGGGTACAATGAGTATAGTGTAAGCGGTGAATTATGGCGACTGGGCGGCTCGGCTGATTCGTTTCATCCTGAGGCCTGTCTGCAATGCGGAGCTTGTGCCAAGCGCTGCCCGCAGAACATCAATGTTCCGGAGGTGCTGCTGCGTTTTTCTTCGTTACGGCAGAAATGAGGCTGTAAAAACAGAGATGAACCGCGGCATTCTAGAAGTCAGACAGTGGGATTCCCCCTAAGTCATTCAATATTCTTAATGTAAAACCTCAAGTGTACAACCCACCCTTTCTCCTGCTACAATAAACCTGTATTTTAGGCGTAAGTGAGGTCGTTCGGCAAAGCGAGAGCTTTCCCAGCGATCAGGGAATCCGTGCCACGGCGGGGATTCTCAAGGTAAAAGAGTGAAGTCCCGGGGGCGAGTGCGCCCGCAGGAAGGCTTAAACTACTTGACGCAGCCAAAATACACGCAATAAAAAGGCCATGATAACCCAATGTTGGGGCTGTCATGGTCTTTTTTGCTGTAAAAATTCAGAAGAAGGGAGGCAATCAGATTTATGAGTCAAGCAAATTACCACTGAAAGGAGGCGCAGCCGTGCCATGCCAAGTCCAAAGCTGATCCCCATCAGCTATCGGGATGAGAAAAACGCAATTCACCTGAAACGCTATGCCGATACGCTGGTCTATGAAAGGACCTCTGACAGCGCAGGCAAGCTCATCGGCATCCGCATCGGCGGATACCCAGAGCAGGTGCGCGGGATGTCCGACGCTATCTACGGCGGCGGAGACATCAGCGCCGAGCGGCCGGAGCTGCCCGCGCTGCGGCTGCGCACTATGCCCAAGCAGTATACCCGCAGACAGAGCATGGACGGCGTGTATGCCGAAGCCATCATTTTTGCCGAGGACGACAGCGACACACCGTTGTACGTGGCGGATGCCGAAAACGAGGGGCAAACCAAACTGGAAGTCCCGCCCCGTGTCTGCTATCTCTTCACACCGCCCGGCGACAAAGCCCGGCTGTTTGAGGAGATTGACCGACGAGTGCGGGTGCCGCTGCTGCCGAGGGGCTCAAGCGCAAGCTGGATGCTCACGACCCGGCACTGCTCATTGCGGAATGCGGCTCCGGCAAGAGTGTGACACGTTCCTAACTGAAAAGGTTAGGCACTATTCACACGTGTAGATTAAAGTGATAAACCCTTAAAGAAAATATCAAAGGAATCCACACGATAAATTTGTTTTAATGCTAAAAGGACACTGATTTTCACGCTGTACCGTCCTTGCTCTATTTTAGCCATTATTTCTGGAGTCATAGGCAAACCCATAAGCTCCAGTTGGGCAGATGCTTGTTCCTGTGTAAAACCAGCTTCCTTCCGTAATAGCTGCAAATTCTTCCCTATGGAAATATCTTGTTTAAGTCCGCTTGTCATAACTTCCTCCAAATAATTATTTCTGGATAAATACATCATTAGATTGATTTTATATTAGTCAATCTGATATAATTGGATGAATACATCCAGAGCGGAGGAATATTTATGGCTGATAAGGATAGCATGGTGCAGCGCATTATGGACGAACTTGAGGGACAACCAGACTTTGTGTTCAAGACTGTTGAATGGCTGGTAAGCCATTTGAAGTTAGCCCAAATTCTTTATGACCACAATACCCCGATTTCGGAAAAAGAGTTCGAGGAAGAAAAGCAAAAAGCATTCAGAACACAAGACCATGCATACTATGCATTGCTTATGTATCAAAAAGTAATGCAGGAGCAGCAAAGAAACAAGATTTGTGAGTAGGAGAACTGGTAATCCAATAGGTGGAATGATGGGGTAACGTCCTGAAAAGCCTAGGGCCGGATAACCGTGTCGGAAATGTGGTGGTGATGATCTACCGGGATGTCTATCATCACCGCACCCAAAAGGCCTTCGATCTGGTGGCACGATATATGCACCTCGAAAGGATCGCGGTGCAGGCCGGGCAGAAGGTTGCCCGTGGTGACCCCCTCGGTGTCGAAGGAAAATCCGGTATGGGCGGCTGGGATTACCACCTGCATCTGGAGTTTGATACCGATACCAGCTGGCCCTGCCATTCCCCGCAGGTAGCGGGCAGGAGCATCATCAAACGGGGCACGGACAGCAGCGTTAATCCTTCCGACGTGCTCTACGTCGATGCGGATCAGGTAATCGTCGATCCAACCTACAATCCCGCATGGCTGAATCCCGAAGATTTTACGATTCCGGTGCTGTCCAAGGTGGATATGGTTTCGCGGGAAGAGTATGAAGCGCTGATGAAGCTCTATCTGGAGGTAAAGGTCAGCGCCGAAAAATACGATCGAATCGTTGCAATTACGAAGGAATAATATAAAAAAGCGGGAGAGCATTCCCCCGCTTTTTTCACCCGGAAATAGAATCATTTTTCTCAATTCATTTGCAAATCGAAGGAAATCCCATTCATATCGAAGCGGAACAGACAATCCGTTGGGAAAATCCTTCTCCTTTTCCGTCGTATCATTTCGTTTTCCTGGGATCCATCATTTTACTGCCAAGCATTTTTTTCTCCCAAAAATTCTTCATCGGAGAAAATAGAGAAAAACACATTCAGGGATACCCTCAACGTGTTTTTCGCGGATAAAGCGATGAAAAAAACCGCATCCGCTTTCATTCAGCCAGTTCCTGCATTTTCAGCAGGAATTTTTCTGCGGCCTTTGTAAAGACCGAATACTTCTTCCAGATAATATTCATTCCGGCTTCTATTTGTGGGGAAATCGGACGAAAGCATAGGTTGCTGTTGCCCGAGGTGTTGATGATTTTGTCCAGACAAATGGCATAGCCCATTCCCTCGTCCACCATAATCGATCCATTGAATAGCAGATTATAGGTGCCTACAATGTTCAGCTTTTCCGCGTCGCATTGCAGCAGGGTGCGCACATTGTCATCATGAACAGCCTGCCGAGATACAATCAGCGGCTTGTCCCACAGCTGGTGGGGCGCAACCGTGTTCTGCATGGCAAGCGGGTCCCCCCGGCGCATTAAAACCCCAAAGGTATCGGTAAAGGGAACTTTCAGGGATTCATATTTTGTGGAGTCTACTTTGCCAAACACCATCCCGAAATCAAGCAACCCACGATCCAATTCTTCTATTACCGTTACCTTATCACCGCTCACAACATGAAAATGAACCAGCGGATAATCCTTTTGTAAATTCTGCGCCGCTCTGGCGAGAAAACGAACCGCATCGGTTTCACCGGCTCCAACGTGAATCTCTCCGGCAATTGATTCATCAGACAGGGCAATTTCATCCTGCGCCTTCTTGACGAGCTCTGTGATTTCCTCGGCTCGTTTGCGCAGGAGCATTCCTTCTTCGGTCAGGGTAATTCTTCGGTTGCTGCGAATGAACAGCTGCTTTCCCAACTCCTCTTCCATATCCTTGAGCTGCCGGGAAAGGGTGGGTTGGGAAAGGTGCAGAGATTCCGCCGCTCCGGAAATGCTTTGCTCCCGTGTGACGGCCAGAAAATATTGCAAAACACGAAACTCCATATGGAAGCCCTCCTTATTATGATGAAAACTATTTTTATTATAGCAGTTTTATATATGCTTGTAAAGCATATATGATTATTCTATATAAGCATTTGCTATCAATTAAAACCAACGATATAATTTTCTTGCAGGGCATTACTCTATTTTATATTTATAACAGATCAAGGAGCGTAACAAATGAAACGTCTTAAAAAACAGATTCTTGCGGTTTTGATGGTGGTTTCCATTCTGGCCACCGCTGCGTGCAGTGCACAGCCCGCAGCATCCAATGCACAAAGCCAGCAATCAGCACCCCAAAGCCATACAGAAACGCAGGAAGGAGATGCTGTTGAAATGAATGAAAATCCAAACCTTGCGATTCGGGTCACAGAGGAAGAAGATCACTACATTTTCGAGCTGGATGAAACGGTATCCAGAACAAAGGTCTACTATAAAAACCGTTTTGGCATCGAGCTTGCCGGTGATCTCTATATGGCGAAGGATGCGGATATGACACAGAAATATCCCGCAATTGTGATCGGACCTCCCTTCGGCGGCGTAAAGGAGCAGGGTCCCGGCGTCTACGCAAACCAACTGGCGCAGCGTGGATTCGTCGTGCTCACCTTTGACCCCGCTTATCACGGATACAGCGGCGGTGAACCTCGCATGGCCGGTTCCACCTCTCTTTACGCCGAGGATTTCAGCGCCGGTGTGGACTATCTTGGCACAAGAGATTTTGTGGATCGTGAGAAAATCGGCGCGGCAGGCATCTGTGGAAGCGGCGGCTTTGCGCTTGCGGCCGCGGCGATGGATACCAGAATCAAGGCAGTTGCCACAAGCGTGATGTATGACATCACCGGAATTATGAACAGCATCACCGGTGAACAGCGCCAGCAAATGCTGGAGGCCAACAGCCTTCAGCGCTGGGAGGATTTTGAAAGCGAAACACCTGCCGCCCAAATTGCCTATCCTGAAACGCCGGATGAGGTAATGCCGAAAGGGCTTGATCCGGTTACCGAAGAATTCTATGCATTCTATGGTATGGCAAGAGGACATCACCCCAACGCCCGGGGAAATCTCACGGTAGCTTCGGTTCCCGATACAATGAATTTTCCCTCGCTGACGCACATCAGCGAAATCTCTCCCCGTCCCATCCTGTTTATCGCAGGCGAAAAGGCACATTCGCTTGGATACAGCGAAACAGCCTTTGCAAATGCTGCAGAACCGAAAGAACTTTATATCGTGCCGGATTCCAATCATGTGGATCTTTACGATCAGGTGGATAAAATTCCGTTTGATAAGCTGGAAAGCTTCTTTAAAGAGGCTCCATAATCACAAAAAGCGGCTGTGTAATAAAGAAATTTAGACCATGAGAATCCATCGATTGCTTTATATGCCTGATAAGCATCAATTCACATGAAATAGAATGATTCTTCATTGAATCGCTTGGCGGATAACATTTGATTGAACCGCAACAAACTAAGGAGTCATTCACTATGAAACAGAAAGCTTTTACACGAATGATAGCTACGCTGCTGCTCGTTACCACCATCACCGGGTGCGGCAACGCAAGCCCTGATGTCTCCGCTGCCAACAGCTTAAGCACAGCGGAAAATCAAACAACCACCAAGGAAGAGATTCTTCCTTCCTCCTCCTTTCCTCCATTCTCAGAGAAGCAGTCCAGTGAGCCTTCCTCTGTACCCAGCGAGGAAATCACCGTCGAACCGGATGCTCTGGTTCTCACATCAAACATCGTCAAGCTAGAGGAAGGCTTTTCGGCAGTGGCGTTTGAGGGCGAGGATGGCTTCGAGGACTTTCTCGCCGCTGGCGGAGCATCCTCAGACGCACAGGTCGTGGAATTTTTGTCTGCCCATCTTCTTACGGACTTTGACATTTTGGGAGGCTTGTTTGGGTGCAGCACCATCGCCGTGAAAAATTCCAAAGGAGAGGCATTGTTCGGACGAAATTTTGACTGGCAGGCCTGCGACGCACTGGTTGTCTCCTCCAATCCGGAGCATGGCTATGCTTCAATTTCCACAGTGAACATGGATTTCATCAGCCAAAGCGGCGGGCTGGCGGGGGCGGTGCTGCGGCTGGATGACGTGCGCACCCGTGCGGCGCTTTACGCCCCCCTTGATGGCATGAACGAAAAAGGACTCGCCGTATCGGTCAACATGATTTCCGATGGAGAAACCATCAACCAGCAAACGGATAAGCCCGACCTCACCACCACTACCGCCATCCGTCTGCTGCTAAACAAGGCGGCAAGCGTGGGAGAAGCACTGGATTTGCTCGGGCAGTATGATATGCACGCCTCCATGGGGATGATGGTTCATTTTGCCCTTGCAGATACCACCGGACGAAGTGCGGTCGTGGAATATATAAACGACGAAATGATCGTCACCGAAACGCCGGTGGTCACCAATTTCTATCTGAGCGCCGGCGAAAAGAACGGGATTGGAACGGCGCAATCTCACCAGCGGTATGAAATTTTAACACAGGCACTGGCCAAGCAGAAAACGATGGATAGAAACCAGGTGCGGGACGCGCTGGACAGCGTAAGCAAGGACAATTTCGGCGAGTTTGAATCCACCGAATGGAGCATCGTTTTCAGCCTCAACCAAGGGGTAGCGCACTATTACCACCGTGAAAATTATCAAAATTGCTATACCTTCGCAATTCAGTAAAGGGATGAAAAGAATGACAACGAGAAAGCTTTTGTGGGACCTCGCTGTGCTCAAGAGAAATGAGCGCAAAACCAGTGGGCAAATCCACCAAATGCAGGAGCAAAGCCTCCGAAAGCTGCTCAGATACGCCTACGAGCATTCTGCTTACTATCGCAGTACCTTTGAAGCTGCGGGAATCACCGCCCAGCAAATTGATACCACGCCGCTTTCAGCGTTTCCAACCATCGAGAAAGCCTCACTCCTTTCGCATTTTGATGAGCTGATTACCGTCTCGGATGTGACGCAGGAGGAAATTCGGCGGTTTGATGCCGAGGAAAAGGCCGATCGCAAGCCGTTCAAAGGAAAATACCATGTGGTGCATTCCTCCGGCAGCACGGGAAAACCGGGGTATTTTCTCTATGATGAAGCGGCGTGGAGCAGTATGCTGCTGGGCATTCTGCGCGGGGCGCTGTGGGATATGTCCATGCCGCAGATTCTTCGGATTCTGGCCCGCGGCCCGCATATCGCGTATCTTGCAGCCACCGACGGACGCTATGGCGGCGCCATGGCGGTAGGCGACGGCATCGATGGCGTTCGCGCCAGCCAGATGTATCTGGACATCAAAACGCCGCTAGACCAGTGGATTCGGCAGATTCGGAAATTTAATCCCAACCTTGTGATTGGTTATCCCCCGGCAATCAAAATTTTGGCGGAGCTTGTGGAACGCGGCGAGGTGAAGCTGCGGGTCATCCGCATCATTACCTGTGGAGAGCCGCTTGGCGTCAGTCTGCGGCATTACCTTGAAGGGGTTTTTCAGACACAGGTGGTCAATTTCTATGGCGCGAGCGAATCGCTGGCGCTGGGGGTAGAAACCGATCCGGCTCAGGGGATGCTCCTGTTCGATGATATGAACCTCATCGAGGTGCAGGATGGGCAGATGTATTTGACCTGCCTTTATAACTTTGCGCAGCCGCTCATCCGCTACCGCATTTCGGACAATCTCACCCTGCAAAAGCCGGAGGAACACAGCCCCTATCCCTTTACCAGAGCGGTGGGACTTTTGGGACGAAATGAGGATTTGCTGTGGTTTGAGGATAAAAATGGCAGCCGTGAATTCCTGCACCCGCTGGCCATCGAGGGCTTTTGCATCGAGGGGCTTTTGGATTATCAGTTTCGGCAAACCGGCAAAGACGCCTTTGAGATGCTGGCGGAAACCTCCGGGAGCACATCGCACCAGAAGCTTCAAGAGGAGCTGCAACAGCAGATGAGCGGCATTCTCGCGGAAAAGCAGCTGGGTTATGTGCGCTTCTCGATTCGCTTTGTGGAGGAAATCCGACCCGACCCACAGACCGGCAAAAAACGCCTGATTGTAACGGCGGAGGATGAGGAGCGGATGGCCCGATGAAAAAAGTGCTTTTAGAGGGGCGAGACCTTTGCAAACGGTTTGTACAGGGCGGAGAAGCCTCCCTCATTCTCGATCAAATCAATGTGACCCTTTACGAGGGTGACTTCACCGTCATGATGGGCCCGTCAGGTGCGGGAAAATCCACTCTGCTCTATGCGCTCAGCGGCATGGACCGGATTTCCGGCGGCGAAGTTTTCTACAAGGGAGAACCCATCAGCGGACTGTCCGAGCAACGGATGGCGGCGTTGCGAGCGAAGGAATTCGGCTTTGTTTTTCAGCAAACCCATCTGGTCAGCAATTTAACGCTGTTTGAAAATGTCGCGGTCGCAGGCTATGTGGGGAAGGTGCGTCCTCCCAAAGAGGTGGACGCCATTGTCGCGGTGATGCTGGTGCAGATGAATCTGAGCGGCGCAAAGAATCGCCTGCCCGCTCAGGTTTCCGGCGGCGAAGCCCAGCGTGCAGCCCTTGCCAGAGCCGTCATCAACCAGCCCAGCCTGATTTTTGCCGATGAGCCAACCGGCGCATTGAACAAATCGAACAGTGAGGATGTGCTCAATCGGCTCGGCGCATTTCATGCCGGCGGGCAAAGCATTTTAATGGTGACCCACGACGTAAAGGCGGCGATTCGGGGCAATCGCATTTTGTATCTGGAGGACGGCAGGCTTCTCGACGAACTGACGCTGCCGGTTTACAGCCCCGCCGACGCAAAAAGCCGGGAAGCAACGGTGACCGAATGGCTTTCCGCCTTGCGGTGGTAAGGAGGCGCACATGGTATATTTTACATTATCCGTGGCGGGAATAAAACGCCACAGGGGCGTTTTAACCGGCATCTTCCTGCTGGTTCTGCTGGCCTCCCTTTCGCTCGGCACGGTGCTGACCGTTTGGACAAATTCCGGAGTGTATCTCCGCGCCGAAATGGAACGGGCGGGGTTTGGAGCTCTGACCGCATGGGTATCCGGCGTGCCGAACATGGATGCGCTGACCCAAAGCATGGAAGCTTTGGAGGACGTACAGCAGGTGGAAGCCCAGCCGCTTATCTTCGCAAGCTATGCCGCAAACGGTCAGGAATCCGACAGCGAGGGGCAACTCATCGTCTTGCATCCCGAGGACGACCGATATCGCTTCTTTACCAACGACCTTTCCGGCTACCGGCCTGATTCCCCGCAAATCGCGCCCGGCGAGGTGTATCTTTCCCCTTCCCTTGTGTCGATGTTCGGTGTGAACATCGGGGATCCCATCTCCTTTTCCATCGCCCGCAGCGGCGGGACGGTCACACTTACGGTCAAGGGCTTTTATGAAGACCCCTTTATGGGCAGCTCGATGATCGGCATGAAGGGCTTTCTCATCTGCGAAGCGGACGATGCCGCAATGCGCCAAACGATACAAGGTGCTGGCATCAACGCACTGGCCCGCGACGGCGCTATGCTGCACATCTTTCAGGAAGGGAACAGTCAGGCAACCGCCGCGCAGCTCAACACCCGGCTCAATGAAAACACGGCTTTGTCCGCTGACACCGAATTTGTTCACAGTGCAGATGCCATCGCCGGTTTTATGCTGATTTTGCAAAATGCGTTCAGCGGACTGCTGATTGCCTTTGTCCTGGTGCTGCTGGCGGTGGTGTTTGTCGTGCTGGGTCACAGCATTGGCAGCACCGTGGAAGCCGATTACCGCAGCATGGGCATTCTGAAAACCATTGGCGTGCCCTGCGAAACGCTGCGCCGTGTGCAGCTTTTGCAGTATGGCACGGGAATTCTGCCCGGGCTGCTGCTGGGGCTGCTGCTCACCGCGCCGGTCAGTCGTTTCGTGTGCAGCGCCACCCTCACCACCACAGGGATTCGGGTTCCGGCGCACCTTCCGTGGGGCGCATGTTTGGGTGCGTTTGCGGGTATCCTCCTACTGCTCGCAGCGTTTATCCGTTTGAAAAGTGAGAAGATCAAAGCCGTTTCACCCATGAAGGCAATTCGCGGAGAAACGGACGGCATGGCGGTTCATCTGCAGAAAATGCCCACACTCAGCGGAAAACACTTGGACGTTTCCCTTGCGGTTAGGCATCTGGTGACGGGCAAAAAAGCATATCTGGGTGCCTGCGTTGTGGCGCTTCTGCTGGTGTTCTTCGCCTCGATGGTGGGGCGGATGGATACATGGCTGGGTGCGGACGGCAAAGGCATGATGGACGCGTTCAACCCCGCCGATCACGACATCGGTGTGCAGATGTTTGGCGAGCACACCGATGTCGACGCGCAAAGCATTGTCCTTTCCTATACCGAAATCACCGACAGCTATCTCCTCGCCATGCCGGATGTGGCGGTGGACGGAATCAACTACACCGCCAACGTGATTTCCCAGCCGGAGCGGTTTCACCTGCTGGCGGGGCGCACCTGCACGGCAAATGACGAAATCGTCATCACGGAATTCGTGGCGGCTGATTTAGGGGTTTCCATTGGAGATACCCTCACGGTCACAGGAGATGGAGGTAGCGGCAGATACATCGTTTCGGGCATCTATTCCTGCGCCAACGACATGGGCGCCAATATTGGCATGAGCCGGAAGGGCTACCTGTCAATCGGACGGGACAACCCCCAGCTTTGGTGCCACCACTATTTCCTCGCCGACCCCACCCAGAAGGCGGCAATTACACAAGGGTTGGAGCAGGCCTTTGGCGGCGACGTTCATGTTCACGAAAATACCTGGCCGGGGCTGTTCGGAATCATTGCCGCCATGGGGGCGCTGGTGATTTTCATGGGAATGATGGTGGTTGTCTTTGTCCTCATTGTCACTGTGATGACTGGCAGCAAAATCCTAGCGTCCGAACAGCGGGACATCGGCATCTACAAGGTGCTGGGCTTTACCAACCGGCAGCTGCGTCTCTCCTTTGCCCTGCGCTTTGGTCTGGCGGCAGGGATTGGTGCGGTGCTGGGGACGGTACTGGCGGTGCTTCTCACCGATCCGTTGGTGTCAAGGGTGATGAAGCTTGCCGGAATCAGCAGCTTTGCGTCCCATTCCACCTTAGGGGATACCCTCCTGCCCGCCGTAGCGGTGGTGCTGCTGTTCGCCGTCTTTGCCTATCTTGCGGCAGGAAAAATCAAAAGGATCGATTTGACCGTTTTGATACGAGAGTAACAGAGGGCAAGCAGTAAAATATGCTTAAAAAGCATATTTTAC
>CAZVAV010000019.1:0-12310 GCA_964625135.1 uncultured Oscillospiraceae bacterium
CCCGTTGATGGGGCCCGCGCCAGCGATCGAAGAAAAGTGGTGACCCATCAGAACCGGAGCCTTGGCGGGGACATAGTCCATGCCGTCCTCCAATTCGTGGGCGGGGGTAACGCGCTTGTCGTCAACGCCCCACTGCTCGCTGAGCCACTTGCCATAAAAGATGTAGCCAACCACAAGGATAGCGCAGCCGATTAAAAGAACCAATACTGCATTCATGTGTTTTTCTCCTCTCTCTTATTTCTGCGTAAGATTACGTTCGAGCGTTTCCCGAACGTCTTTTCCGGCGGGATTACTCAGAACCTTCCCGCTGGAACGATCCAGCACTGCTATGCGAAACTCCATCCAGCCATGGAGTGCAAGCCGAAAGCTTTTGCCAAAGCGGAAGCGTCGAATCAGCCGCTCGGCATCGGGGGTGACGCGGTCGGCGATCACCGCCATTGAAACATGGGAATACATGTGCTCGCTGTGGGGATGAACGCGCCCCAGCCCGTCCTCCCGCGCGAGATCGATGGCATGAGACAGCGCGTCGGCCTCAAGGGTGTCCGCAAGGAGAACGTAAACATACTCATTCTGCTCCATTGCCCAGAGCTTTGCCGCCTTGACCAGAACATATCGTTCGGAACGGGAGTGAAATTGAGCCAACGCGGGAAAGACCAAATCCCCGACCGCCAAGTCTCTGCTGATGTCATAATAGCAGCTGTAAGCGGTGAGCAGCTTTTCAAACTGCTGTTCTTTGGAGAGGATCGGATCGGCGTCGGTTCGCTCGAGAGGATGTTTCATCGAATCTCTTATCTCCTTTGATAGTTACCGACCTGAAAACGCTTTCCGGAAGGCAGTTACATTATATACCATTCCTTTTGATTTGTTAATAGATTTCCTCGCAAATATTTCCTTAATATGAACTTTTGCAGAAATTTCGTCTTTTTGCATGATGCGAAGATTTATTTTTGGCATAAGATTACCAATCTTTTCTCTTGAAATCCGCGTTATAGATACAGTTGTATTAAACAAAGGACATGATTTTGAAATATCCTCATTCTGATTTTCAGTTTCCGACCTGTTTCGCCTTCCTTTTTCATCATTTGGGGAAAAAAAATGCCCTTTGAGCCGCTCTGCGCAGCTTCCCTTGTTGTACACAACTTTTGGTGGACAAACCAAAATTGAGCCACTGCAATGCATCCGGCACATTGCAGCGGCTCAAAACGGTTCATTCAATTCATCGTTACACTCGGTGCATCAGGTCTGTGTAGGTCGGCATCGGCCAGTCGGAGGCACTGACAATCTGCTCGGCGCCGTCGGCAATCTCCCGCAGCGCCTGCATATCCGCGCGGATGCGGTCACGGATCATCCGGTTGCTTTCCACGCCGACCTCGGCAGGCAGTGCGTGCAGGTCGTCGCGCAGCCGTTCGACTCCGGCAAACAAGTCGCTGACCGCCTTGGAGAGCCGCTGGGTATGGCGGTAAAGCGCGGCGTTGTCAAGCCCTACCGAGCGCAGCTGCGCAAGCTGGCGGGCACTCTTGCCCGCGGCCTCGGTGACGGCGGGGGTCACCTGACGCTGAAGCATCTCCAGCAGGGTACGCGCCTCGATCAGCGCGATTTTGCGGTAATTTTCCAGCATGATCTCATAACGGGAATGGCACTCAAGCGCCGAGAAGATGGAAAACCGTCCGAACAGGTCGATCGTCTCGGGCATCTGCCAGATTTCGGCCGCCGAGAGCGAATCCGAGTAGATCGGAAGCCCGCGCCGCGCGGCCTCGACATGCCATTCCTCGGAATAGTTATTGCCGTTCATGATGATGCGGCCATGCTCCGCAAAGGTTTCGCAGGCAATCTGCCGCACCGTGCCTTCAAGGTCGGTGGCGGATTCGAGCCGCTCGGCAAAAAAGGAGAGGCTGTCGGCCACCATCGCATTGAGCACGATATTGGCCAGCGCGATCGACTGCGCCGAGCCGACCATCCGAAACTCAAACTTGTTTCCGGTGAAGGCAAACGGCGAGGTACGGTTGCGGTCGGCGTCGTCCGAGAGGACGGCAGGCATCGTCTTGACGCCCATCGAAACGGAGCGTTTGCCGATTCCGCAGTCCTGCCCCGTACACTCGGCCAGCAGCGAGGTATACCGCTCACCCAAAAACATTGAGATGATGGCGGGCGGCGCCTCATAGCCGCCGAGACGGCAATCGTTGCCGGGGGTAGCGGTCGAGAGGCGCAGCTGCGCGGCATAGCGGTCGGTTCCCCGCACAAAGGCGGCGAGGAAAAGAATGAAGGTCAGGTTGTTTTCGGGGTGCTCGCCCGGCGAAAGCAGGTTTTTCCCCTGATCAGTGCAAAGGGAATAGTTGTTGTGCTTGCCCGAGCCGTTGACGCCGTAATACGGTTTTTCGTGCAGAAGGCAGGCGAGGTTGTGCTTCTTGGCGATGATCTTCATCGTCTCCATCACCAGCTGGTTTCCGTCGCAGGTCAGGTTGGCGGAGTCAAAGACAATCGCCAGCTCGTGCTGGGTCGGGGCAACCTCGTTGTGCTTGGTCTTGGCGGCAACGCCGAGCTTCCAGAGCGTTTCGTCAAGCTCATGCATAAACGAGGCGACCCGCAGCCGCACCCGGCCAAAATAATGGTCGTCAAGCTCCTGGCTTTTGGGCGGGGGCGCACCGAGCAGCGTGCGTCCGCAGAGCTTGAGGTCAAGCCGCTGCTCATACCGCTCCCGGTCAACCAGAAAATACTCCTGTTCGGCGCCGACCATCGGGGTAACCCGGCTGACATCGTTCCAGCCGAGCAGGCGCAGCACCCGTACCGCCTGCGTCGAGACCGCCTCCATCGAGCGCAGCAGCGGCGTTTTCTGATCGAGCGCAATGCCAGACGGGCCGCAAAACGCGGTGGGAATGTAAAGGGTCTTATCGCGTACAAACACAAAGGAGGTGGGGTCCCACGCCGTATAGCCGCGAGCCTCAAAGGTATTGCGGATGCCGCCCGAAGGAAAGGATGAGGCGTCCGGCTCGCCCTGCACCAGCGCGCGGGAATCAAAATCAAGGAGAGCCGAGCCCTTCCCGTCGGGGCTCAAAAAGCATTCGCTTTTTCCAACCGCCATATCGGTCATCGGCTGAAACCAGTGAACGTAATGGGTCGCGCCCTGTTTCACCGCCCATTTGAGCATCGCCTCGGCGACCGGGCCGGCGATCGCCTCGTCGAGCTTGCCGCCTACCTTGCGGGTGCGCTGCAGGCTGGTGAAAATCTCACTCGGGAGCATCGCCTTCATGACCTCGTCATGAAAAACATGGCAGCCAAAGTCCTTTTCAAAGCTCATCGTATCTTCCCTCTCTGTCCTGCGGTTTTCCCCGCGCATCCGCTTCGAGCGCCACCGGGGATTAAACGATCGGGTCGGGAGCGTCTCGTTTTCTCCCGATTCCATATGTTGATATAGTAGCATCCGAAGCGTGGCTTTGCAAGATTTCAGAAAAAAATTTCAGTCCCCGCCCCCGCGCCCTTTACCTTATTTATATGAAATAAGAAAATTTCCTTTTGGTGCAATTGATTTGCGGCAGGGTTTCAAGCGACCGGACTTTGCCTGACCCACAACCGTCCTTTTTGGAAATGCAAACGAAGTTTTTGCGTTCTCATGCAATTTTCCCTTGCCAATCGGGATAAAATATGCTATGGTAGGTAAGTAAGTAGAAAGTATTGACAGGAGAGTGGGTAACAACCCGCTCTTTTGTTTATGTATAGGGAGGTTTCTATGGCAAAGGCAAAACCGAACACCGCACAGGCAGCAGCGGCGCTGGCCGAGCCGCTGCTGGAGCAGATGGGGCTGCGGCTCTGGGACATCCGCTTTGAAAAGGAGGGCGGAATCTGGTTTCTGCGCTTCTTTATCGACAAAGCGGGCGGCGTGGATATCAACGACTGCGAACGCTTTTCCCGGGCAATTGATCCGGTGCTCGACGCGGCCGACCCCATTGATCAGTCCTACTGCCTTGAGGTTTCATCCCCCGGCGTCGAGCGGGAGCTCTGCCGCCCGTGGCATTTTGAGGAAAATCTCGGCCGTGCGGTCAACGCCCGGCTGATCCGCGCGAAGGATGGAATCCGGGAAATCTCCGGTGTCCTTCTGTCCTATCAGGATGGAACCGCGACGATCGAGGATCAGGAAAACGGCATTACCCTCGCGGTCGCCAAAGGTGAGGCGGCCTATATCCGACTGCAGGACGACTATGATTACAGCAAAGGAGAAGATCAATGATCAATCGCGAGTTTTTCGAGGCGCTTTCGCTGCTCGAAAAGGAAAAGGGAATTCCCGTCCCTTACATGGTCGAAAAAATTAAGAACGCCGTTTCCATCGCTGTCAAGCGCGACGTCAACGGCGGCGAGGACAACATCGTCGAGATCGACCCGACAACCGCCCGCTTTTTTGTCGCGGTAAGAAAGCATGTCGTCGAGCAGGTAGAGGATTCCTCGATCGAAATCGGACTGGGGCAGGCACAGGGCGTCAAATCAAACGCCAAGCTCGGCGACCTGATCGAAATTCCGCTTGAGCCCAAGCAGTTTGGCAGAATCGCCGCGATGAGCGCCAAGCATGTCATCCGGCAGGGCATCCGTGAGGCCGAGCGCGGCCAGCTGCTCGCCGAGTACCAGTCCAAGCAATGCGATATCGTCACCGCCACCGTCATCAAGACCGACCCGCGCCGCGGCAACGTCACCGTCGAGATCGGTCGTTCCGAGGCGATTCTGCCCAAGACCGAGCAGGTTCCCGGCGAGCAGTACAAGGACGGCGAGCGGATCAAGGTGTATGTATCCGATGTCGTCAACGGCGAGAAGGGTCCCAAGATCATGATCTCGCGCATCCATCCGGGGCTGGTCAAGCGGCTCTTCGAGATGAATATTCCCGAGGTCTACGACGGCACTGTTGAGATCAAGTCGATCTCCCGCGAGGCGGGGGTTCGCAGCAAGGTCGCGGTGACCTCCCGCGAAGAGAATGTCGACGCGGTCGGCGCCTGCATCGGCCCGAAGGGGACGCGTGTCAATTCGATCGTCGATGAGCTCGGCGGCGAAAAGATCGACGTCATCCGCTATTCCGAGGACCCCGCCCAGTTTGTGGCGGCGGCGCTCTCCCCCGCCTCGGTTCTCTCGGTCGAGGTCGACCCCGAGACGCCCAAGGTCTGCCGGGTGGTGGTGCCGGATCATCAGCTTTCGCTGGCGATCGGCAACAAGGGTCATAACGCCCGCCTTGCGGCACGTCTGACCGGCTGGAAGATTGACATCCGTCCGGAAAGCGGTTTTCCCGAGGAGGAGCAGCCCGCGCCTTCCGAAGCTTCGGAGGAGCCCGAGCAGCTCTGATTCGATTTGATACAGACCCACGGAGGTGAAAGGGATGAAGGAAAAGAAACTGCCGATGCGGATGTGCGCCGGCTGTTCCGAGCATAAACCAAAAAAGGAGCTGGTGCGGGTGGTCAGAAGTCCCGAGGGAGAGATTTCTCTCGATCTGACCGGACGAAAGCCCGGCAGAGGCGCTTATCTCTGCGCCTCGCTCGACTGCCTGAAGAAGGCTCGTCGTGCGAAGAGGCTGGAGCGCGCCTTTTCCTGCCAGATTCCCGACGCCGTCTATGACGCGATGGAAAAGGAGATGGCTAACGGTGAAGGGTAACATTCTCGGTCTGCTCGGCATCTGCCGCAAGGCAGGGAAGCTCCGCCTGGGCTTCGATCCGGTTGTCGAGGGACTGGGTAAAGACGTACGGCTGCTCCTGTTTTCCAATGATATTTCCCCCAAGACCAAAGAGCGGATGCTCACAAAGGCGTCCGGGCTTTGTGCCGACTGGATCACCCTCCCCTATTCTGCCGACGAGCTTTGCGCCGGAATCGGAAAACGGGTTGCGGTGCTGGCGGTGATCGACCGGGGTCTGGCCGACAGGATCGCCCAACTGCATACGACCGCGACAGAAAACCGCGAGGAGGATATAACGATATGATGGATAAATACCGCGTACACGAGGTAGCCAAGGATCTGAACATTCCGAGCAAGGACGTTCTGACCCTTTTGGAGCAATATTTCCCCGATCCCCAGAGAAAGCACATGACCGCGCTCTCCGACGCCGAGCTGAACCTGATCTTTGATCACTATACCAAACGGGAGCAGCTTGAGAGCCTTGACCCCTATTTTGCGCTGGGTCAGCAGAAGAAAGCCCAGCCCGCTGCGGAGCTGCCCGCCGAGCCGGCTTCCGCCCCCGAGCAGCAGAGCGCGCCTGCCGCTCCTGCCGCGAGTGCTCCCGTTTCAAGTGCGCCCCAGAGCACTCCGGCACAGCAGCCCGTTCGTCCGGCGGCACAAGCTCAGCCGCGCCCCGTTGCACAGGGACAGTCCCAGCAGGGCGGACAGCGTCCGGCGCCGTCATCCGGCGCAGCGGGTCAATCCCGCCCGTTTGCGCAGGGGCAGCGCCCCCAGCAGGGGCAGCGTCAAGGGCAGCCGGGTCAGCAGCGTCCCGGCCAGAACCAGCAGCGTCCCGGTCAGGGTCGTCCCCAGCAGGGCGGACAGCGTCCGGTGCAGCAGCCGCATCCGGCTCAGGGTCAAGCGCCGCAGGGTGCGACCGATCAGGCCAATCCCAACAAGGTCGAGCGTCCCGCCGCCCGCCATGTCGATATGCGCTCGGCACAGGTCAACCTCGACAAGTATAACGAGCGTTACGAGCAGATCGCCCCGACCAATCTGCCCGCCAAGACCCAGGGTCCTGCCAAGCAGAAGTTCACCGGCCGTCAGCAGCGCGGCAAGCCGGTTCGTTCCCGCCGGGAGCAGGAGATGGAGAAGATGCGCCGTCTCGAGCTCGAGCGGCAGCGCCGCCAGAAGCTCGAGATTCAGCTGCCCGACGAGATGACCGTCGGCGAGCTCGCCCTGCGCCTCAAGGTGCAGGCCTCCGAGATCATCAAGCGGCTGATGGTGATGGGCGTCATGGCCTCGGTCTCGCAGGTCATCGACTATGACACCGCCGCGATGGTCGCGATGGAAATCGGCGCAAAGGTCGAGCGTGAGGTTGTCGTCACGCTGGAGGAGCAGCTCTTCGACGTGGCGGAGGATCACGACGATAACCTTCAGAAGCGTCCTCCCGTCGTCGTGGTCATGGGACATGTCGACCACGGCAAAACCTCTTTGCTCGACGCGATCCGCAAAACCAGTGTCACCACCTCTGAGGCGGGCGGCATTACCCAGCACATCGGCGCCTATCAGGTGCAGGTGGACGGCGCACCGATCACCTTCCTTGACACTCCCGGTCACGCCGCCTTTACCTCGATGAGAGCCCGTGGCGCGCAGGTGACCGACATCGCGGTGCTGGTTGTCGCCGCAGACGACGGCATCATGCCGCAGACGGTCGAGGCGATTAACCACGCCAAGGCCGCCGGCGTGCAGATTATCGTTGCCATCAACAAAATCGACAAGCCCGCCGCCAACCCCGAGAAGGTCAAGCAGGAGCTCACCGAGTATGAGCTGGTTCCCGAGGAGTGGGGCGGCGACGTCATCTGTGTCCCTGTTTCGGCCAAGAGCGGCGCGGGCATCGACACGCTGCTTGAGATGATTCTGCTCGTTGCCGAAACGCAGGAGCTGACCGCCAACCCCGACCGCCTCGCCCGCGGCACCGTCATCGAGGCGAAGCTCGACCGCGGCCGCGGCCCGGTCGCCACCATTCTGGTTCAGAACGGCACCCTGCGCACCGGTGATATCGTCATCGCCGGAACCGCGCTCGGCCGCGTCCGGGTGATGCTCGACGACAAGGGGGAGCGCCTCGACGAGGCGGGCCCGTCCACCCCGGTCGAGATCACCGGCCTTTCGGAGGTTCCGGCTGCCGGCGACGTGCTCAATGCCGTCGAGGACGAGCGCCTTGCCAAGGAGCTGGTCGACAAGCGCCGATTTGAGGCCAAGGAGGAGCAGTTCCAGACCTATCAGAAGGTCACTCTGGATAACCTCTTCAGCCAGATTTCCGAGGGCGAGATGAAGGAGCTGCCGATCATCGTCAAGGCCGACGTCGACGGCTCGGTCGAGGCGGTTCGCCAGTCTCTCGAGAAGCTCTCGAATGAAGAGGTTCGGGTTCGGGTCATCCATGGCGCGGTCGGCGCGATCAATGAGTCGGACGTCATGCTCGCAAACGCCTCGAACGCCATTATCATCGGCTTTAACGTCCGTCCCGAGGTCACCGCCAAAGAATCGGCGGAGCGCGACGATGTCGATATGCGCCTCTACCGTGTCATCTATGACGCGATCAATGAGGTCACCGACGCGCTGCGGGGTATGCTCGCCCCCAAGACCCGCGAAAAGGAGCTCGGCCGCGCCGAGGTTCGGCTGGTCTACAAAATCTCTTCGGTCGGCACCGTCGCCGGCTGCTATGTGCAGGACGGCAAGCTCACCCGCAACGCGCTCATCCGCGTGGTGCGTGACGGCATCATCATCTCCGACGACAAAATTGAAGGGCTCAAGCGCTTCAAGGATGACGCCAAGGAGGTTACCGCCGGATACGAGTGCGGCGTGACCCTCTCGAAATTCTCGGACATCAAGGAAGGCGACATTTTTGAGGCCTATGAAATCGAGGAATACAGAGAGTAAGCTATTTGATTCAATATACTCCGAAAGGAGGAAGCGCTTATGCCTTCCTACCGTGCAGCCCGAACCAGTGAGGATGTCATGCGGGAGCTGACCGCCATCCTCCGGGAAATGAAGGACCCCCGCATCGCCGACGCAATGCTCTCAATCGTCAAAATTGACCTTGCCAGCGACCTTTCGAGCTGTCAGATTTTTGTCAGCTCGATGAAAAGCTTTGACGCGGCGCAGGAGGCGGTTCGCGCGCTCAAAAACGGCGCGGGCTTTCTGCGCCGGGAGCTGGGCAGCCGCTTAAAGCTGCGCCATACCCCCGAGCTGCGGTTTACCGCCGACAATTCGATTGAGCATTCCGCCGAGATTTCAAAGATTCTGTACCGGCTCGAACAGGAGGGCCGCCATGAGGATTGACGCGAAAACGGCAGCCTCACGGCTGCTCATGATGGATGACATCACCATCCTTTCCCATCGCGACCCGGATGGCGACACCTATGGCAGCGCGATGGCGCTTTGGGACGCGCTGACCTCGCTGGGCAAGCGGGTGAACCTGCACTGCCCCGATCCCTTCCCCGCAAATCTCTCCTATCTCCGGCGGGAGATGCCGATATTCCAAGCCCGTCATTATGTGGCGGTCGATATCGCCGCCGAATCGATGCTCGGCGATCCGAAGGAGCAGCGCCCCAACGTTGCGCTCAACATCGACCATCATCCCACCAATCCGCTTTTTGCAGCGGAGACCTTTCTCTGCGATTACGCGGCTGCGGGGGAGGCGGTGCTTGAGGTGATTCGGGCGCTCGGCTGCCCGATCTCCCCGTTTGGCGCCACGGCTCTCTTTACCGCCCTTTCGTCCGATACCGGCGGCTTTCGCTACGCCAACACCAGCACCCAGACGCTGCGCTACGCCGCTGATCTGATGGAGCTGGGGGCGGATACCGAGACGATCCGAGTACAGCTCTTTGAATCGAAGTCCCGCGGACGGATCGCCATTGAGGCCGAAGCCCTGTCCCATCTGCATTACTATGCGGGAGGGCGGATCGCGGTCATCGCGATTACCCTCGACATGGTAAATCGAGCCGGTATTGACGAATCGGAGCTGGAGGGTCTTGCCTCGAAGCCGTTGCAGATCATCGGTGTGGACATCGGCATCACCCTCAAGGAACGGGCTGACGGCTCGATCCGGGTCTCGATGCGCGCGAACGACCGCGCCGATATTTCGGCGGTCTGCCGCAAATTTGAGGGCGGCGGGCATGTCCGTGCCGCGGGCTGCCGCATCTGGAAGCCGCTTGCCGAGGCTGAGGCGGCGCTGATCGACGCCTGCCTGGAGGCGCTGTCCTGATGGCCGACGGAATTCTGCTGATCGACAAGCCGCAGGGCTTCACCTCGTTTGACGTCATTGCCAAGCTGCGCGGCATGTCCCGCCAGAAACGGATCGGTCACGCGGGAACCCTTGACCCGATGGCAACCGGGGTGCTCCCCTGCCTCTTCGGCGGCGCGGCGCGGCTCTGCGACTGCATGCCCTGTGAGGACAAGACCTACCGCGCCGGCGTTCTGTTCGGCGTGGCCACCGACACACAGGATTTGACCGGCAAGGTGCTCTCGACCAGCGACGCAGCGCTGCCCCGTGCCGCGCTGGAGGAAATTCTGGATGACTTTCGCGGTGAGATCGATCAGCTTCCGCCGATGTACTCCGCCGTCTCGGTGGGGGGGAAGCGGCTCTACGACCTCGCCCGTCAGGGGCGGGAGGTGGAACGGCCGAGCCGCCGGATCACCATCCATGCCCTGACCCTGCTTGAATATGACGAGCAGGCGCGCAGCGCCCTTCTTGAGGTTACCTGCTCAAAGGGGAGCTATGTGCGCACCCTCTTCCATGACATCGGTGCGGCGCTCGGCTGCGGCGCTTCGCTCTCGGCGCTGCGCAGAACCGCGTCAAGCGGGTACCGAATCGAGCAGTGCGTCACGCTTGAGCAAGCCCAGCGCCTCACCGACGAGGGGACACTGCTCGATTCCCTGCTCCCCGCCTCCTCCGCTTTTGCGTCGCTGCCACAGCTTCCTGTTGGGGAGTGGCAGGCACGGATGCTGGAAAACGGGGTGGCTCTGAGCCTTCCCAAGCTCGGAAGTCCCCAGCCGGGGCGGTACGCCGTCTGGGCGCAGGAGCGGTTTCTGGGACTTGGTACCATCGAGCCGGGCGGTGAGGGGATGCGTCTCAAGCGCTTCTAA
Organism: uncultured Oscillospiraceae bacterium; assembly: GCA_964625135.1. GTDB lineage: Bacteria > Bacillota > Clostridia > Oscillospirales > Ruminococcaceae > Yanshouia. Next base: position 10,769 of record CAZVAV010000019.1, read on the forward strand.
GGCTCACGATAACTTCGGAAAGGTGACCCATCCGGACATGAAAACTGCAACAACACTATCGATTGAAGCAAAACGCCCTACCGCTGTGGCGGTCGGTTTTTTTGACGGGGTTCATCTCGGACACCGTGCGGTCATCCAGTCGGCGCTGGACGAACAGCGAAACGGGCTGGAGTGCTGCGTCTTTTCGTTTTCCATGAACGGAGCAGGCCCCGTGGCCAAGCGGGGGGCCAAGCTTCTGCAAAGCATCACCCTGAAAAAGCAGACGCTTGAAGCCATGGGCGCCGACTGGCTTTTGATTCCCCATTTCAGCCAGATTATGGGGCTTACCCCGGAGCAATTCGCCGTCGATGTCCTGCTGCGCGGACTGCATGCAAAGGTGGTTTGCTGCGGGTACGATTATCGATTCGGCAAGGGAGCCTCGGCCGGAGCCGCCGAGCTGGCCGAGCTTCTGGTTCCACACGGGGTGGTGGTTCGGCAGATCGGCGCGGTGCTTGATGACGAAATGCCGGTCAGCTCGACCCGCATCCGCGCCGCCCTTCTCGAAGGAAGGCTGGAGGAGGCCAACCGTCTGCTGGGCAGGCCGTTCGCCATTGACTGGACGGTCGAGCACGGCCGCAAGCTCGGGCATAAGCTCGGCTTTCCCACCGCCAACCAGCACATCGGGGAGGAATTTGCGCGACCCCGCTTTGGCGTTTATGCCACACGAGTGCTGATCGACGGGGTGCCGTTCGCCGCCGCGACCAATGTGGGGATTAAGCCGACGGTCGGCTCGGACTGCGTCTCGGCCGAAAGCTATATTCTCGATTGGCAGGGCGACCTCTACGGCAAGCGGATTGAAACGCAGTTTCTGCATTTTTTGCGCCCCGAGGAAAAGTTTGAAACGCTTGAAGAGCTGCGCCATGCCATCGGCGTTGACGCCGTCCGCGCCCGCGAGCTCGTGTCGGTGCAGGGCGATCCGTCCGTGAAATAAATTTTGCTTGTCCGCCGAAATTCCCTTTACAATGCAGGGCTCGGCTGATATAATAACTTTATGTGCCTGAACACGGCTTGGGGCGGCTGCCCTTGATGGGATCGCTCACGGACCCCTTGCTGTGGCAGTGCCAAAAATGAAAGGGAGTATTTCTTATGCTGCTGAAAGACCAGAAACAGGAAGTCATTCTTGCCAACGCCACCCACGAGGGCGATACCGGATCCCCCGAGGTTCAGATTGCGATCCTCACCCGTCGGATCAACGATCTGACCGAGCATCTCAAGGCCAACAAAAACGACCACCATTCCCGCCGTGGGCTGCTCAAGATGGTTGGCCGCAGAAAGAACCTGCTCAACTACCTGATGAACACTGAAATTGGGCGCTATCGCGCCATCATTGCCAAGCTGGGCATCCGTAAGTAAGAAACTGACAGAAGGGCAGGTGTACACCGTACGCCTGCCTTTCTGTGCAAAGTAAATGGGGAAAGACGTCCGCTGCAGCTGTGAATCGAGCCCTTGAACGGGCAAGGGTTGGATTCATCGCTTCGGCGACCGTCCCTCCCCCTTAAAAGG